>NZ_CYTY01000041.1:35915-53219 GCF_001298995.1 Achromobacter sp. 2789STDY5608615 | reverse complement strand
GAACGCTCCGGACCGCAATCGTTGGCGCCCCACCCGGCCCACCCCGCCGCAACAGGCGGCCTACGAAGCCACCACCGCAATCAAAAAAAACTACTTCGAATAAACCAAATCCCGTAGTCCCAACGACAACCCCGGCCAATAAGTAATCACCATCAGACAAACAATCACCACCCCCACAAACGGAATCAGCGGCTTGATCAACCTCTCCAACGGCAGCTTCGCCACCGCGCAGGCCGCGAACAGATTCACCCCGAACGGCGGCGTGATCATGCCCAGGGCCAGGTTGACCACCATGATGATGCCGAAGTGCACCGGGTCCACCCCGAACTTCAGCGCCACCGGCAGCAGCAGCGGGGCCAGCACCACGATCGAGGCCGAGGTCTCGATGAACATGCCGATCACGAACAGCGCCAGGTTCACGCCCATCAGGAACGAGAACTGGGTGTCGAACAGCTGCGCCAGCCACACGCCCAGCGCGTCGGGGATGCCGGCGCGGTTCAGCAGGAAGCTGAAGACGCCGGCGTTGGCGATCACGAACATGATCACGGCCGTCGACACCACCGACTTGTGCAGCGTGTCCGACAGTTGCTTGAAGCTCAGGCGGCGGTAGACGAACTTGCCCACCACCACCGCGTACATCACCGCCACCACCGAGGCCTCGGTCGGGGTGAAGACGCCGCCGTAGATGCCGCCCAGGATGATCACCGGCATCATCAGCGCCAGCCAGGCGCGCTTGAAGGCCGGCCACAGCGGCAGGCGGCCTTCGCCGTCGCGCTTGCCCAGGTTGTTGCGCTTGGCGTAGAACCAGACGTAGAACATCAGCGCCACGCCGATCAGGATGCCGGGCATGACGCCGGCGATGAACAGCTCGCCGGTGGAAGTGTCGGTGGACACCGCGAACAGGATCATCGGGATCGACGGCGGGATGATGACTCCCAGCTCGGCCGCGCTGGCCTGCAATGACGCGGCGAAGGGCGCGGGATAGCCGTGGCGGATCATGGCCGGGATCAGGATGGCGCCCACCGCGAAGGTGGTGGCGACGCTGGAGCCGGCGACCGCGGCGAAGATCATGCAGGTCAGCACGCAGGTGCAGGCCAGGCCGCCCTGGATGCCGCCGACCACGCTCTTGGCGAACTCCACCATGCGTTCTGAGATGCCGCCGGCTTCCATCAGGTTGCCGGCCAGGATGAAGAACGGAATGGCGACCAGCGGGTACTTGTCCAGCGCGGCATAGAGCTGCTGGGCCACCACCAGCCAGGGCAGGTTGGCGGCGCCGACCCCCGCCAGGCTGGCCAGCCCGATCGACACGGCGACCGGCACGGACAGCCCGAAGAAAATCAGCATCGAGACAATCATTAATTGGGACATGGCGATATCGGCTGCTTGGATTCGGGACGGGGGCTCAACCCTGCGCGTCGTTGCGCACGGGCGTGTTGTCTTCCTCGCCGGCGCACCAGCGCGCCAGCACGGCGATGGCGGCGAGCGTCGCGCCCACCGGGATCGCCAGGTAGATCCAGGAAATCGAGATGTCCAGGCTGGGCACGTTCTGGAAACGCACGCGGTAGGTCATCTGGCCGCCGATCCAGGCGATGAAGCCGAGAAAGCCGGCGCAGACCAGGCCGATGACGGCTTCCAGGATGCGGCGGCGCATGCCGCCCAGCAGGTTGCGCAGCAGTTCGACGCTGATCATGGCGCCGTGGCGGAAGGCCAGGGCCACGCCCAGCAGCACCGTCCAGATCAGCAGGGCGCGGGTCAGCACCTCGCTCCAGTCGGCGGGCGAATGCAGCACGAAGCGGGCGATGACCTGGTAGAAGGCGGCGGCCGCGGCGGCCACCAGCAGGAGTTGGGCGATGACCGACACCAGTTTGAACAGGACGCGGTCGAAGGCGCAGAGCAGACGCATGAGGATTTCCAGGGGCGGATGACAGGGCGCGCGGCGCCAGGGGGCGGGCGGAAACCGTTTCCGTCCGCCACCCGTGGCCGTGCCGGCCTTGCGCTTACTTGGTGTCGCGGATCGACTCGATCAGCTTCTTGTCGAACTTCTTGTAGTACTCGGGGTAGGCCGGCTCGACGGCGGCGGCGAAGGTGGCGCGGTCGACTTCCGTGACCTGCATGCCTTCCTTCTTGAGCTGCTCGACGCCGGTCTTCTCGATGTTGTCGACGTAGGCGCGCATGGCCTGGGCCGATTCCTTGCCGGCCTTGTCGAACTTGGCCTTGTCCTCGGCCGACAGGCCGTCATAGACGTTGGACGACATCAGCACCAGCGCCGGGCCGTAGACGTGGCCGGTCAGCGCCAGGTACTTCTGCATCTGCGACAGCTTGGCCGAGGTGATGACCGACAGCGGGTTTTCCTGGCCGTCGATGGTGCCCTGCTGCAAGGCGGTGGCCACTTCCGGCCAGGCCATCGGGGTCGGCAGGATGCCGATCTGGCGGAAGGCGGTGATGTGGATCGGGTTTTCCGTGGTGCGGATCTTCAGGCCCTTGGCGTCGGCCGGCGTCTTGACCGGGCGCACGTTGTTGGTCAGGTGGCGGAAGCCCTGTTCGCCCCAGGCCAGCGCGATGATGCCGCGGCTGGGGAACTTTGCCAGCATATCCTGTCCGATCTTGCTGTCGAGCACGTTGCGGGCGTGTTGCAGGTCGCGCAGCAGGAAGGGGATGTCGAAGACGCCGGTCTCGGGCACGAAGTTCAGGGTGGCGCCGGTCGAGACGATGGCCAGGTCGATGGTGCCGATCTGCAGGCCCTCGATCACTTCGCGCTCGCCGCCCAGCGCGCTGTTGGCGAATTGCTGTACCTTGTACTTGCCGTTGCTGGATGCCTCGATCGACTTGGCCAGGGCGTCGGCGCCGGCGCCATAGTGCGACGACGTGGACAGGGCATAGGCCATCTTCAGGGGAGTCTGGGCCGAGGCGGCCAGGGGCGCGGCGACCGCGCAGGCGGCAAGGATCGTGGCCGCGAGCCAGGATTTACGCATTGTCTTCTCCAGGGATTCGGTATTTTTTTGCAGTGGGTGTGCGGCGCCGCAAGGCGCTTCGCGCATGATAGCGGGATTCGGCCCCCATTCCGGCCGTTGGTTAACATTGGCAGATGATGGATTTCCCTGATGTCTCACGGGCCAGGCGCCCCGGCTTTTGGACCACCCTGGCGCTGGGCGCCCGCATGATGATGCGCGACGCCCGCGCCGGCGAGCTGCGCCTGCTGGTGCTGGCCCTGGTGGTGGCGGTGGCCGCCGTCACCAGCGTCGGCTTCCTGGCCGACCGCGTCAGCCGGGCCCTGGAGCGCGACGCCGGGCAGATGCTGGGCGCCGACCTGGTGCTGGACGCCGACGAGCCGGTGCCGGCCGCCTTCCTCGGCCAGGCCCGCGAACGCGGCCTGTCCGTCTCCAATACCTGGCAGTTCCCTTCCATGGTCAGCGCCGGCGACGGCGCCCAGCTCGCCGCCCTCAAGGCGGTCGAGCCGGGCTACCCGCTGCGCGGCGCCCTGCGGGTGACGGACGCGCCGTTCAATCCCGACGGTCCCACCCGCGACATCCCGCCCGAGGGCGCGGTCTGGGTGGACGGCCAGTTGCTGTCGCTGCTGGGCCTGAAGGTCGGCGACACCCTCAATGTGGGCGATGCCCACCTGCGCATCGACCGGGTCATCACCTATGAGCCCGACCGCGGCATGCAGTTCGTCAACGTCGCGCCGCGGGTGATGCTGCGGGCCAGCGACCTGCCGGCCACCGGGCTGATCGCGCCCGGCAGCCGCATCGGCTACGCCCTGCTGGTGGCGGGCCAGCCGGACGCGGTGGCCAACTACTCGGCCTGGCTCGGCCAGAACCTCAAGCGCGGCCAGAAGGTCGCCACGCTGGAATCGGGCCGGCCCGAGGTGCGCCGCACCCTGGACCGGGCGCAGCGCTTCCTGTCGCTGGTGGCGCTCCTGGCGGTGCTGATCTCGGCGGTGGCGGTGGCCCTGGCGGCCGGCCGCTACATGACCCGGCATCGCGACGGCATCGCCGTGATGCGCTGCCTGGGGGCGGTGCAGTCGCAGGTCTCGCGCATGCTGACCCTGGAATTCGCGCTGGTCGGCCTGTTCGCTTCGGCGGCGGGCTGCCTGCTGGGCTATGCGGTGCACCAGGTGCTGGTGATGCTGCTGGGCACGCTGATCGACACGACCCTGCCCGCGCCGTCGGCCATCCCGGCCCTGCAGGGGCTGCTGACCGGCCTCCTGCTGTTGCTGGGCTTCGCCCTGCCGGCCCTGGCGCAGTTGCGCCACGTGCCGCCGGCGCGGGTGCTGCGGCGCGACGCCGACGTCATCAGCGCCCGCAGCGCGCTCGGCTACGGCGTCGGCGCGGTCGGCTTCGCGCTGCTGATCTGGTGGTTCGCCGGCGACGCCAAGCTGGGCGGCGTGGTGGCGGGTGGGTTCCTGGGGGCGTTCGCGCTGTTCGCGCTGGTGGCCTGGCTCTGCATCCTGGGCCTGGCGCGCCTGCGCGGCCTGGCCGCCGGCCTGCCGGCGCTGCGGTTCGCGCTGGCCGGCGTGGTGCGCCGACGCGCCGCCACCATCACCCAGGTGTGCGCGCTGGCGGTGGGCCTGATGGCCCTGCTGCTGCTGGCCATGACCCGCACCGACCTGATCCAGGGCTGGCAGCGCACGCTGCCGCCGGACGCGCCCAACCGCTTCCTCATCAATGTGCAGCCCGACCAGCGCCAGGCCGTGACCGACGCGCTGACCCGCGAAGGGCTGGGCCAGATCGTGCTGTCGCCGATGGTGCGCGGCCGCCTGATCGCCGTCAACGGCAAGCCGGTGGGGCCGGACGACTACGAGGAGCCGCGCGCCAAGCGCCTGGTGGACCGCGAATTCAACCTGTCCTACGGCGAGCAGATGCCGTCGTCCAACCGCATCGAGGAGGGCCGCTGGCTCAAGCCGGGTTCGGCCGAGGTGTCGCTGGAGTCGGGTCTGGCCAAGACCCTGGGCATCAAGCTGGGCGACAAGATGACCTTCGACGTGGCCGGCCAGCAGTTCGAGGTGGCCGTGTCCAGCACCCGGCGGGTGGATTGGGATACGATGCGCGTCAATTTTTTCGCCATCCTGACGCCCGAGACCCTGGCCGACATGCCGCAAAGCTGGATCACATCCTTCTACCTGCCGCCGGAAAAGGCCCAGGTGCTGCCCGCGCTGGTGCGGCAGTTTCCGAACCTGACGGTGTTCGACGTGGGCGCCATCCTGCAACAGCTGCAGTCGGTGCTCAACGAGGTCGGCCGCGCGGTGCAGCTGCTGTTCCTGTTCACGCTGGCGGCCGGCGTGCTGGTGCTGTCGGCCGCGCTGACCGCCACCCGCGACGAACGCATGCGCGAGGCCGCGGTGCTGCGCGCGCTGGGCGCCACCCGCAGCCAGCTGGCGCGCTCGCAGCGCATCGAGCTGTGGGCCGTGGGCGGCCTGGCCGGCCTGCTGGCGGCGGCCGGCGCCAGCGCGATCGCTTGGGTTTTATCAACCCAGGTGTTCGATTTCACGATTACCCTCAGCCTTTGGCCCTGGCTGGTGGGGGTCGGCGCGGGTATGCTCGGCGCCTGGGCCGGTGGCGCGCTGGCGCTGCGCGGCGTGCTGCGCACCCCGCCGCTGGTCACCCTGAGAGAAACCTGATGACGACCTCCGTCCAAACCCCTGTCGAACCCGTGGAAACCTCCCGCAGCATTTTCGATCTCCTGGGCGGCGAGCCCGGCGTGCGCGCCCTGGTCGACCGCTTCTATGACCTGATGGACATGGAGCCGGACCTGAAGGAGCTGCGCGCCGCGCACGGCCCCAGCCTGGACGAGGCCCGCGACAAGCTGTTCTGGTTCCTGTGCGGCTATTTCGGCGGCCCGGACCACTATATAGAGCGCTTCGGCCATCCGCGCCTGCGGGCGCGGCACCTGCCGTTCTCGATCGGCGAGATCGAGCGCGACCAATGGGTGGCCTGCATGGGCCGCGCCATGGAGGACGAGGGCATCGACCCCGCCCTGGTCGAGCGCCTGCTGCAGGCCTTCTTCGGCGTGGCCGACTGGATGCGCAACCGTGAAGGCTGAGCGGGACCCCACCGGCGCCCGGCGCCATCGCTGGCCGGCGCCGCTGGCCGGCGCCATGCTGGCCGACCCGCGCCTGGGCGAATCGGGCCCCGAACTGTTCAACCCGGCCCACTATGGCGACCGCGCCCGGCCGGTGGACGCCGGCGGCCGTCAGGCCGCCTGGTTCGTGCAGGGGCAGGGCTGGCAGGGCGTGTTGCGGCGCTACCGGCGCGGCGGGTTGATCGCCAAGCTCAGCCGCGACACCTACCTGTGGGCGGGCGAGGCCCGCACCCGCAGCTTCCGCGAGTTCCGCTTGCTGGCCGCGATGCGCGCCCAGGGGCTGCCGGTGCCGGCGCCGCTGGCCGCGGCCTACTGGCGCCAGGGGCCGACCTACCGCGCCGCCATCGTGGTCGAGCGCATCCCCGGCGTGCGGCCGCTGGCCCAGGCGCTGGTCGAACCCCTGTGGCAGCCGGTGGCCGAGGCCATTGCGCGCATGCACCGGGCCGGCGTCTGGCACGCCGACCTGAACGCCTTCAACATCCTGATCGGCTCGGACGGCCAGGTCTGGCTGATCGATTTCGACCGCGGCACGCAGGGCGGCCTGTCCGACCGCCAGCGCCAGGGCAACCTGGAACGCCTGCGCCGCTCCCTGGTCAAAGTGGCGGGGGAGGACGGCGAGCGCTTCTGGCTCAAATTGCGCGACAGCTACTGGACCGCCTGGGGGGTTGGCGTACAGCCTTGAGGCAGGCGGCGCCACCGGCCCGATCCGGGCCCAATTGCGGCAAATTGCGCTAAATCTCCCGGTAAGGTTGGGCAGGTCATCGCTAAAAGGCTTTATGATTCCGCCTTTTGGTACTCCTGTAACTTACGGCATATAGCTGGGGGGGGCTGGTAATGAAACTACGGGCGGGAATGCGCTGGGCGCTGGGGACGATGCTGATCGCGGCAGCCACGTCGGCGGCGGTGGCGCAGAACAAGGTCGTCAACGTCTACAACTGGGCCGAATACACGGCTCCGGACACGATCTCGGGTTTCGAGAAGGAAACCGGCATCAAGGTCCGCTACGACGTCTACGACAGCAACGACACCCTGCAGGCCAAGCTCCTGGCCGGCAAATCGGGTTACGACGTCGTTGTCCCGTCCACGCATTACGCCTCGCGCCAGATCGAGGCCGGCCTGTTCCAGAAACTGGACAAGTCCAAGATCCCCAACTGGAAGTACCTGGATCCCGACGTCATGGCGCTGGTCGCCGCGGTCGATCCCGGCAACGAATACGCCATTCCCTGGGGCTACGGCACCAACGGCCTGGGCTACAACGTCACCAAGGTCAAGCAGATCATGGGCGACAACGTCGACCTGGGCAACTGGGACATGATCTTCAAGCCCGAGAACGCCGCCAAGCTCAAGGAATGCGGCATCTCGATGCTGGACGAGGCCGCGCAGGTGTTCCCGGCGGTGCTCAAGTGCCTGGGCAAGGACCCCAACGGCGCCAACCCGGACGACTACAAGGCCGCGCTGGACGTGCTCAAGCAGATCCGGCCGTACATCCGCCAGTTCAGCTCGTCGGGCTACATCGACGAGCTGGCCGTGGGCGACCTGTGCATGGTCTACGGCTTCTCGGGCGACGTCATGATCGCCCGCAAGCGCGCCCAGGAGGCCAAGAAAGCCTATGAAGTGAACTACTTCATTCCCAAGGGCGGCGCCCCGGCCTGGTTCGACCTGATGGTCATCCCGAAGGACGCGCCGCATCCGGAAGAAGCCCTGGCGTTCATCAACTACATCGAGACGCCCAAGGTCCACGCCGCCATCACCAACACCATGTTCTACCCGAACGCCAACAAAGAGGCGCGGCAGTACGTGGTCAAGGACGTGGCCGACAACCCCATGATCTACCCGTCGCCCGAGGTCTCCAAGACCCTGTATGTCATCAAGGCGCAGCCCTTGAACATCCAACGCCTGCAGACGCGCATGTGGGCCGAGCTGAAATCGGGGCGCTGATCATCATGACCGATAGCCGTTACTCGGCGCAGCTTGCGGCCGATCCGGACGAGTTCGTCCGGGTGACCGACGTGGTGAAGATTTTCGGCGACGTGGTCGCCGTGCGTTCCGTCAATCTCTCGGTCAAGCGCAACGAGATCTTCGCGCTGCTGGGCAGCTCCGGCAGCGGCAAATCGACCCTGTTGCGCATGCTGGCCGGCTTCGAGGAAGCCACCTCGGGCCAGATCCTGCTCGATGGCGAGGACATCACCAGCGTGCCGCCGTACCGGCGGCCGGTCAACATGATGTTCCAGTCGTACGCGCTGTTCCCGCACATGACGGTCGAGGCCAACGTGGCCTTCGGCCTGAAGCAGGAGGGCGTGGATCGCGCCGAGATCCACGACCGCGTGTTCGAGGCGCTCGACCTGGTGCAGATGGCCGGCTATTCGCGCCGCAAGCCCAACCAGCTGTCCGGCGGCCAGCAGCAGCGCGTGGCGCTGGCGCGCAGCCTGGTCAAGCGGCCCAAGCTGCTGCTGCTGGACGAGCCGATGTCGGCGCTGGACAAGCAGATCCGCCAGAAGACCCAGATCGAGCTGGTCAAGATCCTGGAGCAGGTCGGCGTGACCTGCATCATGGTGACCCACGACCAGGAAGAGGCCATGACCATGGCGCACCGCCTGGCGGTCATGACCGACGGCCAGATCGTCCAGTGCGGCACGCCGCAGGACGTCTACGCCTTCCCGAACTCGCGCTTCGTCGCCAGCTTCATCGGTTCGACCAACATGTTCACCGGCACCATCGTGGTCGATGAACCCGACCACGTCGCCATCGAAAGCCCCGAACTGAGCCGCCCGCTGTACGTCAGCCACGGCGTCAGCGAGCCGCTGGGCATGGACGTGCACGTCTCCATCCGCCCCGAGCGCATGGTGGTGTCGCGCGAGCAGCCCGCCGGCGACTACAACTGGGCCCACGGCATGGTCAGCCACATGGCCTGGATGGGCAGCTACGCGCTCTACCAGATCCGCCTGGATTCCGGCGCCATGGTCGAGGCCAGCGTGCCCAGCCTGCAGCTGGCCCAACTGGACGCCCCGGGCATCGACGAAGAGATCTTCGTCAGCTGGGACGCCGACAGCGCGACGGTGCTGGCGTCATGAGCCGCTTCTCGCCCCGCGACTGGCTGCCCTCGGGCCGGACGCTGGTGGTGGTGCCGCCGTTCGCCTGGCTGGTGCTGTTCCTGCTGGTGCCGTTCCTGCTGGTGTTCAAGATCAGCTTCGCCGAGCTCAAGTTCGGCATTCCGCCGTACACCGCGCTGGCGGAATTCAAGGACGAGGCGGTGCAGTTCAGCCTGCACCTGCGCGGCTACATCCTGCTGTTCACCGACAGCCTGTATTTCGCCACCTACCTCAGCTCGGTCAAGATCGCCGCCATCACCACGCTGGCCTGTGTGCTGATCGGCTATCCCATGGCGTACTACATCGCGCGCTCGTCGCCGCGCGTGCGCAACCTGCTGCTGCTGGGCGTGATCCTGCCGTTCTGGACCTCGCTGCTGCTGCGCGTGTATGCCTGGGTCGGCATCCTGCGCAACGACGGCCTCTTGAACAACTTCCTGCAATGGCTCGGCATCATCTCCAGCCCGCTGGAGATCTACCGCACCGACCTGGCCGTGTACATCGGCATGGTCTATGCGTACCTGCCGTTCTTCATCCTGCCGCTGTACGCCACGCTGGTGAAGATGGACCTGCGCCTGCTGGAAGCCGCCTACGACCTGGGCGCCAAGCCCTGGCAGGCGTTCTGGCAGATCACCGTGCCGCTGTCGCGCCAGGGCGTGATCGCCGGCGCCATGCTGGTGTTCATCCCGGCGGTCGGCGAATACGTCATTCCCGAAATGCTGGGCGGCGCCAACACGCTGATGATGGGCCGGGTCATGTGGAACGAGTTCTTCAACAATACCGATTGGCCGATGGCCTCGGCGGTGACCTGCGTGATGGTGCTGCTGTTGCTGGTGCCGCTGGCGCTGTTCCAGTACAACCAGGTCAAGCAGCAGGAACTGGCCAGCGGAGGCCGCAAATGAACGGTCCCAACAAGACCTTGCGCGCCGTGGTGCTGGGGCTGGGCTACTTCTTCCTGTACGTGCCCATCATCAGCCTGATGGTGTTCTCGTTCAACGAATCGCCCGCCGTCACCTCCTGGACCGGTTTCTCGTTCCGCTGGTACCACTCGCTGTTCAATGACGACGCGCTGCTGCGCGCGGCCTGGCTGTCGTTCCGCATCGCCGCCATGACCGCCACCGCGGCCGTCATCATCGGCACCTGGGCCGGTTACGTGCTGGGGCGCATGGGCCGTTTCCGCGGTTTCGCGCTGTACGTCGGCATGCTGAGCGCGCCGCTGGTGATCCCCGAAGTGGTGCTGGGCATCTCGCTCCTGCTGATGTTCGTGGAACTGCGCGGCCACCTCGGCTGGCCGGCCGAGAACGGCATCTTCACCATCTGGGTCGGCCACGTGACGCTGTGCATGGCCTTCGTGGCGGTGGTGATCCAGACCCGCATCCGCGACCTCGACCGCTCGCTGGAAGAGGCCGCGCTGGACCTGGGCGCCACGCCCATCACCGTGTTCTTCAAGATCACGCTGCCGCTGATCGCGCCGGCGCTGGCCTCGGCCTGGCTGCTATCCTTCACGCTGTCGCTGGACGACGTGGTGCTGGCGTCGTTCCTGTCCGGCCCCAGCTCCAGCACCCTGCCGATGGAAGTCTTTTCGCGGGTGCGGCTGGGCCTGAAACCCGAGATCAATGCGTTGGCGACGCTGTTCATCCTGGCGGTGGGCACCTGCGTCATCCTGGCCAACCGCATGCAATGGCGCAAGGAGTCCGAACCCAAATGAAGCAAACCACCCTGTATGGCCTGACCAAGTGCAGCACCTGCGTCAAGGCGCGCGAGTGGCTGACCGCGAACGGCGTCGATCACCAGTTCATCGACTACCGCGACCACCCGGTGCCGGCCGCCACCCTGAAGGAATGGGCCGGTCAGCTCGGCGGCTGGGAAAAACTGGTCAACCGCGCCTCGATGACCTGGCGCAATCTGCCCGACGATCGCAAGACGGCCAGCACCGATGCGCAGTGGACCAAGCTGATCGCCGAGTTTCCGGCGCTGGTGCGCCGCCCGGTGGCGGTGACGGCCGACGGCGAGGTCGGCGTCGGCTTCAGCGAAAAGCGCTACGGCGAACGCTTCGCCTGACACCGTGGCTGCCATGGCCGACAAGGCATCGCGCCGCGCCGGCAAGGCGTTGCCCGATGCCTTTTTTGATCGCGACGCGCGCCAGCTGGCGCGAGAACTGCTGGGCAAGGTGGTGCGCCATCGCGTCGACGGCCTGTGGCTGTCGGCGCGCATCATCGAGACCGAGGCCTACTACCTGGAAGAGAAGGGCAGCCACGCCTCGCTCGGCTACACCCACAAGCGCCGCGCCCTGTTCATGGATGGCGGCGTGGTCTACATGTATTACGCCCGCGGCGGCGACTCGCTCAATTTCAGCGCGGGCGGCCCCGGCAACGCGGTCCTGATCAAGTCCGCCTATCCCTGGGTCGACGCCGTTTCCGGCCCCGACGCGCTGGCCCGCATGCAGGCCCTGAACCCCGATGCCCAGGGGCGGCCGCGGCCGCCGGGCCGGCTGTGCGCCGGCCAGACGCTGCTGTGCCGCGCGCTCGGCCTGAAGGTGCCCGACTGGGACGCGCGCCGCTTCGATCCCGAGGCGCTGTACGTCGAGGACGTGGGCGAGTCGCCCCAGGTGCTGATCAGCGCCACGCGGCTGGGCATTCCCGCCGGACGCGACGAACACCTGGAATACCGTTACGTTGATCCGGCCTACGCGGCCTGGTGCACCCGCAACCCGCTGCGCCGGGGGCAGCAGGCGGGGCGGGACTATCACTGGGTGGACGGGTCGGGGGCGCCCCTCAAGCGGGCGCCCTGAGGACGCGGCTCAGGTCCCGGGGTCGACGCGGTTCGCGGCCCTGAGCGCCGCCTCGCGGGCGCGCCGGGCCATCGCGGCCCGCATTTCGGCGTACTTGCGCTGGATCCGCTTGCGGTTCAGGCGCTTGCTCCAGGCGTATACCGGCACCAGCGGCAGCACGCCGAAGCCGTCAATCAGGAACAGCCCCGACTTGCCGTCGGCATTCAGGCCGCAGGCGATGTTGCTGGGCGACAGGTCGTGCAGCACCACGTGGGCGTCGGCCAGGTCTTCGACGAACTCGTCCAGTTGCGCTGACAGCGCCTCGTCCATCTTGCCTTGGCGCGCCAGGTCGGCCACCGTGGGGGCGATGTTGCCGACCTCGTCGGTGATCTTCTCGACCAGCAGGCCCAGGCCCAGCGTGGTCTGGGCCAGGCCCAGGATGCGCGCCATCGGCACCCGCCAGACGCCCGAGGGGCGCGTGGTGGTGGTGACGTATTCAGTGATTTCGTTCAGGTAGACGCGGTAGGCGCTTTCGCGCTGGTACTGTTTGTACCAGCGCTTGAACGGGCGGGTTTCGAGATAGACCGCGCGCGCCTGCATGTCCATGACCTTGACGAGCAGGGAAGGCGCATGGGGATGCTGGAAGATATGACGGTCCCCGCCCACTGCGACTGGCGTTTCGTCATTGAGATTCAATGGGCCGAAGACGGAGCCGAAGGCGACGGGGGACGGACAGAATGTTGGGAGATCAGCTGTATTCAACTGCTTTTAAGGTTATATGTAAGTTGTTAACAGTTTAATGCCGTTGCTTGCTTTTCGCTTTTTGAAGCCTCAAGGAAGTCGTTTCCGATGACTACGGGGGCCGGATCAGAGTCCTATAATTTCACGCGCCCGGCGTGGGCGCGCGGCGTTGAGAAGGGGCCACTTTGTCGAATGATGTTCTGCTATGGATTGCCGCGGGCGGCGCGGTGCTGGCTTGCCTGATTGCCTTGCTGGCCTGGCTGTCGCGGCCGGCGCGCGATGACCGGCTCGACGCGCTGCTGGAAGGCCTGGAGCGCACCGAGCGCGCCCTGCGCGCCGACATGGCAGAGAGTCAGCGCGGCCTGCGCGCCGAGTTCGCCGAATCCACCCGCGGCCTGCGCCAGGAACTTGCCCAATCCCACGGCGACCTGCGCGCCGCCCTGACGCGCGACGCGCAGGCGGCGCGGGCCGAATCGGCCGAGTCGCTGGCGCGTTTCGCGGCGGGTTTCGGCGACCAATTGCAGGGACTCATCCAGATCAATGAGCGGCGCCTGATGGAGGTGCGGACCACGGTCGATCAGCGCCTGCAAGCGTTGCAGAATGACAACAGCGCGAAGCTGGACGACATGCGCCGCACCGTCGACGAGAAGCTCCACGCCACGCTTGAGCAGCGCCTGGGCGAATCGTTCAAGCAGGTGTCGGACCGTCTCGAGGCCGTGCACAAGGGGCTGGGCGAGATGCAGGCGCTGGCCGCCGGCGTCGGCGATCTCAAGCGCGTGCTGACCAACGTCAAGTCGCGCGGCACCTGGGGCGAGGTGCAGCTGGCGCGGCTGATCGAGGACAACATGACCCCCGAGCAGTACGCCGCCAACATCAAGCCGGTGCCGGGCAGCGACGCGGTGGTCGAATTCGCCATCCGCCTGCCGGGGCGGGGCGATGGCGCCGCCCCGGTCTGGCTGCCGATCGACGCCAAGTTCCCCAAGGAAGAATACGAGCGCCTGATGGACGCGCAGGAAGCCGCCGACGCCGAGGGCGTGAAGGCCGCCGGCGCCGCGCTGGGCAAGGCGGTCGAGGTGCAGGCGCGGCTGATCGCCGGCAAGTACGTGGCGCCGCCGCACACCACCGACTTCGCCATCATGTTCCTGCCGACCGAAAGCCTGTACGCCGAAGTGCTGCGGCGTCCCGGCCTGCTGGACCGCCTGCACGACCTGCGCATCAACGTGGCCGGGCCCAGCAACTTGGCCGCCCTGCTCAACAGCCTGCAGATGGGCTTTCGCACGCTGGCCATCGAGCAGCGTTCGTCCGAGGTCTGGCAGGTGCTGCGCGCGGTCAAGACCGAGTTCGGCAAGTTCGGCGACGCGCTGGCCGGCGTCAAGAAGACGCTGGACACCGCCAGCAGCAAGATCGGCCAGACCGAGGTGCGCACGCGCGCCATGCTGCGCAACCTCAAGAGCGTCGAGGCCCTGCCCGAAGCCGAGGCGCTGCGCCTGCTGGGCGGCGAAGGCGCCGTGGCCGATGACGGCGCGGACGACGCCGCCACCGACGACGCGCCGGCCGCGCCGGGTTCCGGCGCCTGATTCGCGCGGCCGTCGCCGGGCCCGGCTTGTGACCCGGGCGCTCTGTCGATATCCTCATACTTGCGGCATTCCGCCGTCGATATCTGGAGCATCGTAAGCATGGGCACGGCTGACCGAGTTGATTCCTCTTCCTTCGACGCGATGGCGCTGGGCGCCGATATCGCCCAGGGAGCCACGACGGCGCTTGCCGCGATGCAGCAGGCGCTGGAGCGGGTGGCGGCGCGCAATCCGTCGATCAACGCGGCCTGCGGCGTGCAGGCCGAACTGGGCCTGGACCTGGCGCGCGCGCTGGACGGCGAGCTGGCGGCGCTGACAGACGAGCAGCGGCTCGCCCTGCTGGACGAACGTCCGTTCCTGGGCGTGCCGACCCTGCTCAAGGACCTTGGCACCGCGGCGCTGGGCCTGCCCAGCGCCATGGGCTCGGTGCTGTACGGCCAGGTCGACTGGAGCGTCGACGCCGAGATCGTCACGCGCTACCGCCGCGCCGGCCTGATCCCGTTCGGCCGCAGCACCAGCGCCGAACTGGGCCTGAGCCCCACCAGCGAATCGCCCGTCTACGGCGCGCCCACCCAGAACCCCTGGAAGGCCGGCCACAGCGCCGGCGGTTCCAGCGGCGGCGCCGGCGCGGCGCTGGCCAGCGGCATGGTGCGCATCGCGCACGGCAGCGACGGCGGCGGCTCGATCCGCATTCCCGCCTCGTGTTGCGGCGTGCTCGGCCTGAAGCCCTCGCGCGGCATGATGCCGCTGGGACCGCTCAAGGGCGAGGGCTGGGGCGGCCTGGCCACCGAACACATGATGACCCTGTCGGTGCGCGACTGCGCCGCGGCGCTGGACATCAGCGCCGGCGCCGATGTCGGCGCGCCCTATGCCGCGCCGGCCAGGCCGGGCGAGTCCTACCGCGACATCGTGGCGCGAGTGGCGGCCGATCCGCGCTCGGCGCCGCGCCGCCGCATCGCCTACATCAACACCACCTACGAAGGCCAGGCCATCCATCCCGAGGTCGCGGCCGCGGTCGACGAGGCCGCGCGCCTGTTCGCCGGCCTGGACCACGAACTGGTGGCGGCCGCGCCGCCGGTGGGTTCCGAGGAAGTGCTGTCGCCGATGCTGCCGCTGATCGCCAGCGCCGCCGCCAACGCCATCGACAGCTACGTCGGCGCCCGCAACCGCCGGCTCGCCGCGGACGAATTGCAGCCCACCACGCTCGGCGCGCGCGAATACGCCCGCGCCATTTCCGGCGCCCAGTACGTGGCCTGCGTCGACGCCTGCCACGAGATCACGCGCCGCATCGGCCGCTTCCTGCATCGCGAAGGCACGCAGGGCCACGACCTGTTCCTGTCGCCGGTGCTGGCGCAATTGCCGGCGCCCATCGGCCGCTACGCGATGGACAACGCCGACTACCTGGCCTACCGCCTGGGCAAGAAGGGCGTGATCGGCTATTCGCCGTTCGCGCCGCTGGCCAACCTGACGGGCATGCCCGCCATTTCCATTCCGTTCGGCCTGTCGGCCGACGGCCTGCCGATCGGCATCCAGGTCATGGGCCCGCTGGGCAGCGAGGCCTGGCTGCTGGAACTGGCCGCCCAGGTCGAGGCCCTGCGGCCCTGGCAGCGGGTGGCGCCCATCGCCAGATAGGCGCGCGGGCGGGACGCGCCGGCCGTCGCGGCGCGCCATCGAATAGCGAATAGGAGCAGCCAGCATGCCGTCGTTCGTGACTCATACCGTCCTTAACCAGGTTCCGCCCCTGGAAGACTATTCGTTGTTCGACACCGACCCGGCGCTGCGCGAGGCCGCCGCGCGCGAGGGCGCCGGCGCCTGGACCGGCGACCTGGCCGCGCATGGCGCCTGGCTTGGACGGGCGCAGACGCTGGCCGCCGGCGCCGACGCCAACCGCTGTCCGCCGCGGCTGGTGGCCTACGACCGGGCCGGCCATCGCATCGACCACGTGGATTTCCATCCGGCCTGGCAACTGCTGATGAGCGGCATCGTGGCGCGCGGCCTGCACAGCCGCGCCTGGGCGCAGCCGGTGCCGGGCGCGCAGGTGGCGCGGGCCGCGGCCTATCTGATGCAGGGCCAGGTCGAGGCCGGCACGCTGTGCCCGACCACCATGACCTTTGCCGCCGTGCCGCTGCTGCAGCGCGAACCGGCGGGCGTGGTGGACTACGGCGGCGACTGGCTGCCGGCGCTGTATTCGCGTGAATTCGACGGCGCCGATGCGCCGCTGGCGGGCAAGCGCGGCGCGTTGATCGGCATGGGTCTGACCGAAAAGCAGGGCGGTTCCGACCTGCGCGCGGTCACCACCCGCGCCACGCCGCTGGGCGCGGCCGGGCGCGGCTGCGCTTATCAGCTGGTGGGCCACAAATGGTTCTTTTCGGTGCCGCAGGCCGACGCCCACCTGGTGCTGGCGCAGACCGACGAAGGGCTCAGCTGCTTTTTCGTGCCGCGCTGGATTCCGGGCGGCCCGCGCAACGCGGTGCGCATCCGCCGCCTGAAGGACAAGCTGGGCAACCACAGCAACGCCAGCGCCGAAGTCGAGTTCGAGGACGCCTGGGGCGTCATGGTGGGCGAGCCGGGCCGCGGCCTGGCGGTGCTGCTCGAGATGGCCGCCACCACCCGGCTCGATTGTGTGCTGGGCAGCGCCGCGCTGCTGCGCCAGGCGCTGGTGCAGTCGCTGCACCATGCCGGTCACCGCCACGCCTTCGGCAAGCCGCTGCTGGCGCAAACGCTGATGCGCAACGTGCTGGGCGACCTGGCGCTGGAGGCCGAGGCCGCGCAGGCGCTGGCGCTGCGGCTGGCGCGCGCGGTGGACGAGCGCGCCGACGCCGGGGCGCGCGCGCTGGCGCGGGTCGGCACGCCGGCCGCCAAGCTGTGGGTCTGCAAGCGCGCGATCGCGGCGGTGGCCGAATGCATGGAGGCCTGGGGCGGCAACGGCTACGTCGAAGAGGGGCCGATGCCGCGCCTGTACCGTGAAACCCCGGTCAATTCCATCTGGGAAGGGTCGGGCAACGTCATGGCGCTGGACGTGTTGCGGGCCTTGCAGCGCGAGCCCGAGGCGCTG
>NZ_CYTY01000041.1:0-35676 GCF_001298995.1 Achromobacter sp. 2789STDY5608615 | reverse complement strand
CCGCATGCTAAATTTCCCCGCTTCACTCACCAATTTTCCGCATTTTCGCCATGCTCTCCCAGCAAGAACTCAAGCAGCAAGCCGCAGACGCCGCCCTGGAACTGGTTGAACAGGTCGCCGGCCCCGACGTCATCATCGGCGTGGGCACCGGCTCGACCGCCGATCTCTTCATCGACGGCCTGGCGCGTTTCAAGGGCCGTATCGGCGGCACCGTCGCCAGTTCCGAGCGCAGCGCCGCGCGCCTGGCCGGCCATGGCCTGAAAGTGCTGGACCTGAACGACGTGACCTCGATGCCGATCTACGTGGACGGCGCCGACGAAATCGACGCCAACCTGCACATGATCAAGGGCGGCGGCGGCGCGCAGACGCGCGAGAAGATCGTGGCCTCGGTGGCCGACCGCTTCGTCTGCATCGTCGACGAGTCCAAGCTGGTCGAGGTCATGGGCAAGTTCCCGCTGCCGATCGAGGTCATCCCGATGGCGCGCGAATCGGTGGCCCGCGCCATGGTGGCGCTGGGCGGCCAGCCGCGCCTGCGCGAAGGTTTCGTCACCGATAACGGCAACGTCATCCTGGACGTCGCCGGCCTGTCGATCACCGACGCGCCGGGCCTGGAAGCCCGCGTCAACAACCTGGCGGGCGTGATCACCTGCGGCCTGTTCGCCATCGCCGGCGCCGACGTGGCGCTGCTGGCCACCCAGAACGGCATCCGCCGCCTGGATCGCCGCGCCTGAGTGCGGATAGCGGGCCCGGCCGCCCTTGCGGGCGGTCTGGCCGCGATTCATAATCCTGTCACACTTGGGTCATAACCTTGCGGGTTGTGCAGGCCCATACTTGAAACGCTTTCATATCGGGGCAATGCAATGAGATCAACCACGCAGGGAGCCCGGATGACGGAGCATACAAACAAGCAGTTCGACGCTGATCTGGAAAGCGTCCGTTCGCAGTTCTTGCAAATGGGCGGCGTGGTCGAAGCCATGATCCAGGAGGCCATCGACGCGCTGGCCAGCGGCGATCTGACGCTGGTTGAGAAGGTGCGCGAGCGCGAAAAGGAAGTCAATCGCCACGAAGTGGAGATCGACGAAAGCATCAGCCGCATCCTGGCCCGTCACCAGCCCACCGCGATCGACCTGCGCATGCTGATGGCCGTGTCCAAGATGCTGACCGACATGGAGCGCTCGGGTGACGAGGCCGAGAAGGTCGCCACCGTGGCGCGCCGCGTGCACGAATCCGAAATCCGCCACATCCCGGTGATCGAACTGCGCCACATGGCCTCGAACGTGCGCACCATGCTGCACCAGGCCCTGGACGCCTTCGCCCGCCTCGACCCCATCCTGGCCGCCGCCGTGGTGCGCAGCGACAAGGAAGTGGACAAGGAATGGAAGGGCGCGCTGCGCCACCTGATCACCTACATGATCGAGGACCCGCGCACCATTTCGCGCGCCATCGACATGATCTTCATCGCCCGCGCGCTCGAGCGCATCGGCGACCACGCCAAGAACATGTCCGAACGCGTGATCTACATGGTCAAGGGCGCCGACGTGCGTCACACCGGGGTCAAGAACACCGAGCGCCTGGCGCGCGGCGAAGAAGACACGCCCGAGCAGGACGACTGATCGCGCTCCGCCTCCCGGGCGGCGCGCGCGGAACGCGAAAACCCCAGGCGCCTCGCGGCGGCCTGGGGTTTTTTTCTTGTCCGGCGCGGGCATCGGCCGGGGAGGATGTGTTCTACAAGGGCAGGTCGGCGCCCTGGCACAGGCGCGGGTCCGGCACGCCGGACTTGCCTGGATTGATGCGCCCGGCCAGGCGGCGGCCGAACCGCGCCAGGCCCTGCGCGCTGACCTCCAGGTCGTACCAGCCCTCGCAGCCGGCGTACTTCAGTTCCAGCGCGCCGCCGGCCTGCGCGTGCGCCATGGCGCGCCAGCCGTCGCCCATGCGCGATTCGATGTGGACCGCCTGGTGCGTGTCGCCGTGGTTGATGAGGCGCAGGCGCAGTCCCGAGGTCACCGGCACCAGTTGCGTTTCCAGCAGGCCGGCATCGCCGCGGTCGCCGCGGAAGTGGCGATGGAAGCCGTCCGGGCCCAGCAGCCACAGGTCGTAGGCGCCGTCGGCATCCAGGCGCCAGCCGTCGTCCAGCCGCGCGCCCGCGCCCACGGTGTAGCGGCGCGGCGCGTGCGCCAGCGCCCGGCGGTCGTAGACGTGCAGCACGGCGCCGACGCTGCCGGCGTTGCGGAAGGTCAGGCGGTAGTGCTCGCCGTCGGCGGTCATGCGGCCGACCGCCTCCAGCGCGTAGGGCAGGGCGCAGGCGTGGCGCACGCTGTCGGCGTGCTGCAGGGCGCGGTCGCCGGCGAAATCGAAGGCCGAGGTCAGGTCGCCGGCCACGGCGCGGCGCCAGGCGCTGATGTTGGGTTCGGCCACGCCGAAGCGGGCTTCGAGGAAGCGGATCACCGAGGTGTGGTCGAACACCTGCGAGTTGACCCAGCCGCCGCGGCTCCAGGGCGACACCACCAGCATCGGCACGCGCGGGCCCATGCCGAAGCCGCGGCCGTGCAGGGCGGGCGGGTCGTCCGGGGTGGCGGCGCTGGGGCCGTGGCGGGTGTCGTGGTATTCGCCGTCCAGCTCGATGGTGGACAGGCCGCCCGAGCGGCCGTCGGGCGCGCGAGCCGGCGGGGCGGGGGGGGCGGCATGTGGTCGAAGAAGCAGTCGTTCTCGTCATAGGTGACGAAGAACACACAGCCGTTCCAGACCTCGGGATTGCGCGTCAGGATCTCGAGCACGCGTTCGGTGTAGGCGCCGCCCTGGCGCGGCGACGAGACCTCGGGGTGCTCGGAATCGGCGGCCGGGGCGATGATCCACGACACCTGCGGCAGCGTGCCTTGCTCGACGTCGCGGGCCAGGTCGTCCAGGGTATGGGTCGACAGGGCCCGGTCGCGCAGCGGCGCCTCGGCGGCCGTGGCGGCGTGCTGGCGGCGGTACTGCCGGAAGCCCGCCAGCGGGTTGTCGTGGAAGTTGTCCGCCATGTCCTGGTAGATGCGCCAGTCGATGCCGGCGGCCTGCAGCCGTTCCGGGTAGGTGGTCCAGCCGTAGCCCTGGTCGGCCGGGCCGAGACGGTCGAAGGTGTTGACCAGGGCCGGGCCGCCGGCGCGTCCCTGGGGATCGTTGCTGCCGGTCCACAGGAACAGGCGGTTCGGATTGGTGCCGGCCTGGATCGAACAGTGGTAGGCGTCGCACAGCGTGAAGGCGTTGGCCAGCGCCGTCTGGAACGGCACCTCGGCGGGGCGGTAGGCGCCCAGGCCGAGGCGGCTCTTGGCCGCCAGCCATTGGTCCATGCGGCCGTCGTTCCAGGCGCGCTGGGCGTCATCCCAGGTGTGCGGGGTGATGTAGCCGACCGGCGTGTCGCTGGCGTACTCGGCCTGCAGCGCATAGGGACGCAGCCGCTGGGCGCCGTCGGCCTGGGTCAGCACGTCGCCGGCCGGCGTCGGCGCCGGATGCGGATCGGCAAAGCCGCGCACGCCCGGCAGGGCGCCGAAATAATGGTCGAAGGAACGGTTCTCCTGCATCAGGATGACGACGTGCCGCACGTCGTTGAGCGTGCCGGTCTTGCGGTCGGGGGCGACCGCCAGCGCGCGCCGGATGGCCCGGGGCAGGTCGGAGGAAGCGGCGGAACTCGGTTCTTCTTTCATGACGGCATTAGTACGGCCAGCAACAACGGAATCTTAAGGCAGGCGCCGGGGGCGGCTGGGCGCTCCGGCCAGAAGCGCGAAGCCCCTCGTGAACGAGGGGCTTCGCAGGCGTGCCGCGCGGGGCGGCGCGGCGGGGTCAGGCCGAGGGCGGAACGTAGCCCTGGGCTTCGACGCTGCCGTCCTCGAACAGGAAGCGTTCCATCTGCTGCTGCAGGTACTTGCGGGCGCGGGCGTCGGCCAGGTTCAGGCGGTTTTCGTTGACCAGGCGGGTCTGCACCTGCTTCCACTCTTCCCAAGCTTCCTTGGAAATGCTCTGCCAGATGCGGGTGCCGAGTTCGCCGGGGTAGGGCGGAAAATCGAGCCCTTCGGCTTCACGCTTCAATTTCACACAGTTGACGGTACGGGCCATGGTTCGCTGCCGGAAAGAATGGGTAATGCGCCATTTTAGCGGGCTTGGCGCCGGAAGGTCGCCAAGCCCCTGCGGGCACTGCGGGTAGGCCCCGGGTCAGCCCGGGGCGGCGCCGCGTTACAGCTTCTTGATGAACACCAGGCTGTTGCGCGAGCGGTTGTAGTTGTTCTGCTTTTCGCGCGGCAGGTCGGCGATGCCGCCCTGCACGAAGCCGCGTTTCATGAACCAGTGCGAGGTGCGGGTGGTCAGCACGAACAGGCGCTTGGCGCCGCTGGCGCGGGCGCGCGATTCCATGTGGCGCAGCAGGATCTCGCCTTCGCCCGAGCCCTGCCATTCGGGGTGCACGATCAGGCAGGCCATCTCGGCCATGTGATCCTCGGGGAAGTTGTGCAGCGTGGCGCAGCCGTAGATCACGCCGTCGTGCTCGAGCACGGTGAAGTTCTCGACGTCGCGTTCGATCACGCTGCGCGGACGCGGCACCAGCGTGCCGTCGGCTTCCAGCGGCTCGATCAGGCTGAGGATGGCGCCGACGTCGTCGAGCGTGGCCGGGCGCAGGTCGTCCAGCGTGTCTTCCACCACCATGGTGCCGACGCCGTCGTGGGTGAAGATCTCCAGCAGCACGCTGCCGTCCAGCGCGAACGGCACCAGGTGGGCGCGGGCCACGCCGCGCTTGACCGCCAGCGACGCGTACTGCAGGTAGGCGCCGGTTTCCTCGTCGAGCGCACCGGCGGTGAGCAGGGCGTCGGCATCGACCCGGGCCAGCTCGGTGTCGACCGAGCCGTCCTCGTTCAGCACGCCCTGGCCGCTGGACAGGAAGATCAGCTTTTCGGCGCGCAGCGCCACGGCCACGCTGGTGGCCAGGTCTTCCATGGCCAGGTTGAAGGCGTCGCCGGTGGGCGAGAAGCCCAGCGGCGACAGCAGCACCACCGAGGAACCCTTCTCGATGGCGAACTTGAGCGCGTCGACGTCGATCTTGCGCACCTGGCCGGTGTGCTTGTAGTCCACCCCGTCGAGCACGCCGGTGGGGCGCGCGGTGACGAAGTTGCCCGAAATGACGCGGATGTGCGCGTGCGACATCGGCGTGTTGGGCAGGCCCTGGCTGAAGGCGGCCTCGATGTCCAGGCGGATCTCGCCGGCGGCTTCCTTGGCGCATTCCAGCGCGGCGGCGTCGGTGGGCGCCAGGCCGCGGTCGAATTGCTGGGTGAAGCCCTTCAGGCGCAGCTGTTCATTGACCTGGGGGCGCGAGCCGTGCACCAGCACCAGCCGGATGCCCAGCGACGACAGCAGCGACAAGTCCTGCACCAGCGTGTTCAGCGCCCCGGCCTGCACCAATTCACCGCCAAACGCCACCACGAAGGTCTTGCCTCGGAACGCGTGCACGTAGGGCGCCACGTCTCGGAACCATCGGACGAACTGGGCAGGGGCGAATTCGGGGGCTTCAAGGGCGGAGACGGTGTCTGGTTCCAGGTCGGGCATGATGGGTGGGGGTGTTCCTGAGAGTGGCAACAACGCGGCGAGGGCCGCGTCAACGCGCCGTCACGGGACGGCGTGGCGAAATTATATGGCCGCGGGGCGTTTATATAATAGGCAGCTAACCGGACAAATCGTACATGCCAGAATCCTCCCGCCCGCGGCCGCCCGTGCCGGCCGACGGGCCGACCCGTGTCCCCGGCAAGCCGCGCGCCGACGCCGCGGCCCCGGCGGCCCGCCAGGCGCCCCGCCCCGAGCGGCCCATTCCCGCCGTGACCTACCCCGAGGACCTGCCCGTCAGCGCGCGGCGCCAGGAAATCGCGCGCGCCATCGCCGGCCATCAGGTGGTCATCGTCAGCGGCGAGACCGGCTCGGGCAAGACCACCCAGCTGCCCAAGATCTGCCTGGAACTGGGCCGTGGCCGCCAGAAGATGATCGGCCACACCCAGCCGCGGCGGCTGGCCGCCACCTCGGTGGCCAAGCGCATCGCCGAGGAACTGAACACGCCGATGGGCGAGGTGGTGGGCTACCAGGTGCGCTTCAACGACCGCACCGGCCCCAATGCGTCGATCAAGCTGATGACCGACGGCATCTTGCTGGCCGAGTCGCAGCGCGATCCGCTGCTGCGCCGCTACGACACCATCATCATCGACGAGGCGCACGAACGCGGCCTCAACATCGACTTCCTGCTGGGCTATCTCAAGCAGCTGCTGCCGCGCCGGCCTGACCTGAAAGTCATCATCACCTCGGCCACCATCGACGCCGAGCGCTTCGCCCGCCATTTCGCCGCGTCCGAGGACAAGCCGGCGCCGGTGATCGAGGTCTCGGGCCGGCTGTACCCGGTCGAGGTGCGCTACCGCCCGGTGCGCGAGGAAGCCGAGGAAGCGGCCGCGCCGGCCAAGCCGGGCCGCGACCGCGAGCGCATGTCGGGCGACGAGGAGCGCGACCTGATCGACGCCATCGTCGACGCGGTCGACGAATGCGCCCGCCACGGCCCCGGCGACGTGCTGGTGTTCCTGCCGGGCGAGCGCGAGATCCGCGAATCGGCCGAGGCGCTGCGCAAGCGCCACCCGGCCGGCACCGAGGTGCTGCCGCTGTACGCGCGCCTGTCGCAGGCCGAGCAGGAACAGATCTTCCACCCGCGCGGCAACGCGCGCCGCATCGTGCTGGCCACCAACGTGGCGGAAACCTCGCTGACGGTGCCCGGCATCCGCTTCGTGGTCGACAGCGGCCTGGCGCGCGTCAAGCGCTATTCCTGGCGCAACAAGGTCGAGCAGCTGCGCATCGAGCCGGTCAGCCGCGCCTCGGCCAACCAGCGCGCCGGCCGTTGCGGCCGGGTCGGCCCGGGCCTTTGCATCCGGCTCTTTGATGAAGCCGACTTCAACGCCCGCGCCGCTTTCACCGACCCCGAGGTGCTGCGTTCCTCGCTGGCCTCGGTGATCCTGCGGATGAAGTCGCTCAAGCTGGACGACATCGAGCAGTTCCCGTTCGTCGAGGCCCCGCCCGGGCGCGCCGTGGCCGACGGCTACCACCTGCTGCAGGAGCTGGGCGCGATCGAGCTGGCCGCCGCCGACGAGGGCGACGACGCCAGCCGCACCGGCGCCTCGTTCGTCCTGACCCAGACCGGCCACGAACTGGCCAAGCTGCCGGTGGACCCGCGCATCGGCCGCATGATCCTGGCGGCGCGCGAGCACCAGTGCCTGGCCGAGATGCTGATCATCGCCTCGGCGCTGTCGGTGCAGGACGCGCGCGACCGGCCCATGCAGGAACGCGAGGCGGCCGAGGCCGCGCACGCCAAGTTCGCCGACGACAAGTCCGAATTCATTTCCTTCCTCAAGCTGTGGCGCTGGTACGGCGAGCAGGTGCAGCACAAGGCCTCGCAGCGCAAGCTGGCGGGCCTGCTGCGGCAGAACTTCCTGTCGCCCATCCGGCTGCGCGAATGGCACGACGTCCACACCCAGCTGGCCGCCCTGGTGGGCGAGCAAGGCTGGCGCGTCAACCAGCTCGAGGCCACCTACGAACAGCTGCACATGGCGCTGCTGTCGGGCCTGTTGGGCAACATCGGCTTCAAGAGCGACGAGGGCGGCCATTACCAGGGCGCCCGCGAGATCCGCTTCCACATCCATCCGGGCTCGCGCCTGGTGAAGAAGGCCGGGCGCTGGATCGTCGCCGCCGAGCTGGTCGAGACCACCCGGCTGTACGCGCGCTGCGTGGCGCGCATCGACCCGGTCTGGCTGGAAAAGGTCGGCGCCCACCTGATCCGCAAGAACTGGTCCGACCCGCGCTGGGAGAAGAAGGCCGGCCAGGTGGTGGCCAACGAACGCGCCACGCTCTACGGCCTGACCATCTACACCGGCCGCCGCATCCAGTACGGCCGGGTCCATCCGCGCGAGGCGCGCGAGCTGTTCATCCGCCAGGCGCTGGTGCCGGGCGAGATCGACACGCGCCTGGCCTTCGTGGCCCACAACCGCAAGCTGATCGCCGGCATCGAGAAACTGGAGCACCAGACCCGCCGCCCCGACATCCTGGTCGACGACGAGCTGATCTACGCTTTCTACGACCGCCAGCTGCCGGCCGACATCTCGCAGACCGCGACCCTCGAAAAATGGGTCAACGGGCTCGACAAGGCCGCCGCCGCCAAGCTGCTGCTGACGCGCGACGAGCTGATGCGGCACGAGGCCGCCGGCGTGACCACCGACGTCTTCCCCAAGAAGGTCGAGTGGCAGGGCGTGTCGATGGCGCTGGACTACCACTTCGAGCCCGGTTCGCCGCGCGACGGCGTGACGCTGGCGGTGCCGCTGTTCGCCCTGAACCAGATCGACCCGGCGCGCTGCGAATGGCTGGTGCCCGGCATGCTCAAGGAAAAGGCGCACCTGCTGCTCAAGTCGCTGCCGCAGAAGCTGCGCCGCCACTGCGTGCCGTTGCCCGACTACGCGGCCGGCTTCTACGACCGCTGGTTCGAGCGCCTGGGCGACCCGCAGACCGGCCTGGTGGACGCCCTGATCGCCGACATGTGGGATCAGGTGCAAGTGCGTCCGGCCGCCGCCGACTTCAAGCTCGAAACGCTGCCGGCGCACCTGTTCATGAACTTCCGCGTGGTCGACGAGCACGGCCGCATGCTGGCCGCCGGCCGCAACCTGGCGCAGCTGCGCGCCGAGTTCGGCAAGCAGGCCCAGGCCACCTTCCAGCAGCTGGCCGCCAGCGACACCCAGGTGGCGCAGGCGCTGGCGCACGAGAACCTGACCGCCTGGACCTTCGGTCCGCTGCCGGAAATCATGGAGATCAAGCGCCGCGGCCAGTCGGTCATCGGCTACCCGGCGCTGGTCGACCGCGGCGCGCATTGCGACCTGGACGTGTTCGATGACCCGGACGAGGCCCGCAAGGCCCATCGCGCCGGCCTGCTCAAGCTGTTCCGGCTGGGCCTGCGCGAGCAGGTCAAGTTCCTGGAAAAGAACCTGGCCGACCTGACCAAGATCAGCATGCTCTACATGACGCTGGGCACGCAGGAGGAACTGCGCGACCAGATCATCGACTGCGCCCTGGGCCAGGCCTGCCTGGCCGAGCCCTGGCCGGTCAATGAACAGCAGTTCGAGGCGCGCCGGGCCGAGGGCAAGGGCCGGCTGGGCCTGCTGGCCCAGGAAGTGGCGCGGCTGGCGGGCGCGGTGCTGACCGAGTACGCGGCCCTGCAGCGCAAGCTGCCGCAGGCCAAGCCGCACGCGGCGGCCTACGCCGACCTGCAGCAGCAGCTGGGGGCGCTGATGCCCAAGTGGTTCATCCGCGACACCCCGTACGCCCAGTTGTCGCATTTCCCCCGCTATCTCAAGGCGGCGGTGGCGCGCATCGACAAGCTGCGCGCCGACCCCGGCCGCGACGCCAAGCTGGTGGCCGAGATGGCGCCGCTCGTGACCCAGTACCAGCGCGCCCGCTCGGCCCTGAAGGGGGCGTCCGACCCCCGCCTGGACGAGTTCCGCTGGCTGCTGGAGGAGCTGCGGGTGGCCCTGTTCGCGCAGGAGTTGCGCACGCCGATGCCGGTGTCGGTCAAGCGCCTGATGAAAAGCTGGGAGTCCCTGCAGCGCTGATTTCCGGGGCCGGGCGAGGCGGGCCACGGCCGTCTCGCTCGGCGTGATACGGGGCGGCGCGAGCCGTCCCGTATTACACCCGGATTTCAGTCGTTTTCTGTTCAGTGACGCGTCATCTGGTTATGCTTCAATGCGCGGGCCTTCACCCCGCTCCCTGGAGCATTGCCGACATGTTCGAGCTCTTCAGCACCCGGACGCGCCCGTCCTCGTCGTCCCGCTCCTCGCCCAACCGCTGGGACTGGGCGCTGCTTCCCTTGGTGCTGGTGGTGCTGGCCGCGATGGCCTACGGCGCCTCGCAGATGAGCCGCCCCTTCGCCGTCGGCGAAGAACTGCCGATCTCGCTGGATCCGATCTACCTGCCGTACTACCTGCTGCGCACCATCCTGCGCATGTTCACGGCGCTGGCCTTTTCGCTGCTGTTCAGCTTCATCTTCGCCGCCATCGCGGCCAAGTTCCGCACCGCCGAAAAAGCCATGATCCCGATGCTGGACATCCTCCAGTCGGTGCCCATCCTGGGCTTCCAGGCCATCGCCATCGCGCCCTTCATCGCGCTGTTTCCCGGCAACCTGCTGGGGGTCGAGTGCGCGGCGATCTTCGCCATCTTCACCTCGCAGGCCTGGAACATGGCGTTCAGCCTGTACCAGTCGATGCGCACCGTGCCGGCCGAGCTGAACGAGGCCGCGCGCGTATTCCGGCTGTCCGGCTGGCAGCGCTTCTGGCGCCTGGAACTGCCGTACGCCACCCCCGGCCTGCTGTGGAACATGATGATGTCCATGTCCGGCGGCTGGTTCTTCCTGGTGGCGGCCGAGGCCATCTCGGTGGCCGGGCAGGACATCAAGCTGCCCGGCATCGGCTCGTACATCGCCGTGGCCATCGATGCCGAGAACGGCCGCGCCATCGCCTGGGCCATTGGCGCCATGATGGCCGGCATCCTGCTCTACGACCAGTTGTTCTTCCGGCCGCTGCTGGCCTGGGCCGACAAGTTCCGCTTCGAGGAATCGCAGGCCGACGTGGCGCAGCAGTCGTGGCTGCTGGACTGGACCCGCCGCAGCCGCTGGATGCAGGCGCTGTCCAATATGTTCTGGGCGCAGATGCGGCGCGCGCTGGGCTGGTTCAGCGTGTCGTACGACGGCACCTCGATCCGCGCCCGCGCCAAGGCGCCGGATCCGCGCTGGACCCGCATCTGGGATTCGCTGCTGGCCGCCGGCGCCTTGCTGGCGACCTACAAGCTGGTGGTGTTCGTGCACGCGGAAGTGGGCTGGAGCGAAGTGCTGCACGTGATCGGCCTGGGCGGCATCACGCTGTTGCGGGTGATGGTGCTGATCGGGCTGGCCTCGCTGATCTGGGTGCCGATCGCGGTCTGGATCGGCCTGCGGCCCAAGTATTCGCAGCGGGTGCAGGCGGTGGCGCAGTTCCTGGCGGCGTTCCCGGTCAACCTGCTGTTCCCGGCCGTGGTGTTCGTGATGGTGGCGTTGAAGCTCAGCCCCAACATCTGGCTCAGCCCGCTGATCATCTTCGGCACCCAGTGGTACATCCTGTTCAACGTGGTGGCCGGCGCCTCGACCATTCCGAACGAACTGCGCCTGGCCGCCAGCAACCTCGGCCTGAAGGGCTGGCTGCTGTGGCGGCGGGTCTACCTGCCGGCCGTGTTTCCCAGCTTCATCACCGGCGCCATCACGGCCAGCGGCGGCTCCTGGAACGCCAGCATCGTGGCCGAGTACGTGTCCTGGGGCAATACCTCGCTGATGGCCGACGGCCTGGGCAGCTACATCAAGCAGATGACCGAGCAGGGCGATTTCCACCGCATCGCGCTCGGCATCGGCGTCATGAGCATTTTCGTCATGATGTTGAACCGGTTTTTCTGGCGCAAACTGTATTTGCTGGCCGAAGACCGCGGCCGGTAGGAGTCTTCATGAATTCCAATTTCCTGATCGAACTGCACGATGTCGGCAAGTCGTTCCGCGCCGCCGACGGCACTGCCCGCAACGTGCTGGAACACGTGGACTTCATCCTGCACGAAGGCGAGATCGTGGCCCTGTTGGGCAAGTCCGGCTCGGGCAAATCGACCCTGTTGCGCATCATGGCGGGCCTGGTCAACGCCGACCAGGGCACCGTCACCTACCGGGGCCAGCCGGTGTACGGCCCGGCGGCGGGCATCGCCATGGTGTTCCAGTCGTTCGCGCTGTTTCCGTGGCTGACCGCGCAGCAGAACGTCGAACTGGGCCTGGAAGCCCAGGGCGTGGCGCCGGCCGAGCGCGCCAAGCGCGCCGACGCGGTGCTCGACCTGATGGGCCTGGGCGGTTTCGGCGGCGCCCTGCCGCGCGAACTATCCGGCGGCATGCGCCAGCGCGTCGGCATCGCCCGCGCGCTGGTCATGAACCCGGACGTGCTGCTGATGGACGAGGCCTTCTCGGCGCTGGACGTGTTGACCGGCGAAACGCTGCGCGACGACATGCTGGAGTTGTGGGACGAGAGCCGCATCTCGACCAAGGGCATTCTGATCGTCTCGCACAACATCGAGGAAGCGGTCATGATGGCCGACCGCATCATCGTCTTCTCCAGCGACCCCGGCCGCATCCGCAGCCAGGTGCAGATCGGCCTGCCGCGGCCGCGCAACGCCGATTCGCCGCAGGTGCGGGCGCTGATCGACGAGGTCTACGCGCTGATGACGCAGCGCCCGGCGCACGACGTGCCGACGCCGCGCCAGCAGGGCCTGGGCTACCGCTTTCCGCAGACCGAGGTCGAGCGCATGGAAGGCGTGCTGGACGTGCTGGCCGAGGCGCCGTTCAATGGCCGCGCCGACCTGCCCAAGCTGGCCGAGGAAGCCGAGATCTCGGACGACGACCTGCTGCCGGCCTGCGAAGCGCTGGGCTTGTTCGGACTGGCCCAGATCGACAAGGGCGACATCTTCCTGACGCCGCTGGGCCAGCGCTACGTGCAGGCCGACCAGGGCCAGAAGCAGGCCATCTTCGGCCGCCAGCTGCTGGCGCATGTGCCGCTGGCCGCGCACATCCGCCACAGCCTGGAACAGGAGCCCGCCGGCGCGCTGCCGGAAAAGAACTTCCTGGATTCGCTGGAGGAATTCCTCAAGCCCGACGAAGCCGAGCGCGTGCTGAAGATCGCGGTGGAATGGGGCCGTTACGGCGAGATCTACGGCTATGACTACCACACCGGCCTGTTGACCTTGCCGGAGCGTGACGCGGGGTAGGGTGGGGAGCGGCGGGCCGGACGGCCCGCCGTGGCGGCGTGATGACCGCGCGATCCGCGCGGTCGGCCCGATCACAGGGCGATGAAGCCCGCGATCACCAGGATGATCAGGCCGTACTTGGTGGCCTTGTAGACATTGCGGTTCCAGGCCTTGAAGGCCTTGCGCTTCTGGTCGATGACCCAGTGCGCGTGGGTCAGCTTGTTGATGGCGCCGGTCTGGTCGCCGCCGTCGTTGGGCGAGCTGGCCGCCGACATCACCACCCGGCCGAACCAGCGGTTGAAGGCCTCGGCCCAGCCCCACTTGAGCGGCCGCTCGACGTCGCAGAACAGGATGATGCGGTTCTGGTCGGTGTGGTTGTAGGCCTCGTGCACGTAGGTCTCGTCGAACACCACGCTTTCGCCGTCGCGCCAGCTGTAGGTTTCGCCGTCGACGATGATGTGGCAGCCGTTGTCGTTGGGCGTGGCCAGGCCCAGGTGGTAGCGCAGCGAGCCGGCGAACGGGTCGCGGTGGGCGTTGAGCTTGCCGCCCGGCGGCAGCTCGGCGAACATGGCCGCCTTGACCTTGGGCAGCGTCTTCAGGATGGCCACCGTCTTGGGGCACAGTTCCTCGGCCGACGGGTGGCGGGCGTCATACCACTTCAGGTAGAAGCGCTTCCAGCCGTACTTGAAGAACGAATTGAAGCCGATGTCGTTGTGGCTGTCGGCCGCCTTGATGCGGCGCATCTCGGCCATCTGCAGGGCCTCGTCGCGGATCGTCTCCCAGTTGTCGTCCAGCACCTTGAGCTCGGCGATCTCGCTGGTGGTCAGGTAGGGGGTCGACGGCACGCGCGAGCTCAGCACCATGAAGGCGTTGACCGGCGCGAGCAGCACCGAATGGTCGAGCAACTGCCGGCCCAGCGGCAGCTTGACGCGGCCGCGGAAGTGCGCGAACAGGATGGCGGCGAGCCAGATCCCGGGAATCAGCCATTTCATACGTAAATCTCGTCCTGCGGCGGGTGAGTCAGGTCCAACTGCCTATTGTTACACAGGGGCGGCCGACAAGCCCCGGGCGAATCGTCGCAGGGGCGGCTTTCGGCCTTCCGACTAGGTACAATTCTTCCTATGTCCGAAGCCGTAACAAACCCGTCCCCATTTGTTCACCTGCGCGTTCACTCCGAGTTCTCGGTGGTGGACGGCCTCGTGCGCATCCCCGACCTCATCAAGCGCGTCGCCAAGCTGGGCCAGCCCGCCGTTGCGCTGACCGATCTGTCGAACCTGTTCGGCCTGATCAAGTTCTACAAGGGCGCGCGCGGCGCGGGCATCAAGCCCATCGCCGGCTGCGACGTCTGGTTGAGCAACGACGACGACCCGGCCAAGCCGTTCCGCGTGCTGCTGCTGGTGCGCAACCACCAGGGCTACCTGAACCTGTGCGAACTGTTGTCGCGCTCGTTCCTGACCAACCAGGGCAAGGGTCGCGCCGAGATCCGCCGCGAATGGCTGCAGGGCCAGGATGGCCTGATCGTGCTGTCGGGCGGGCGCGGCGGCGACGTCGGCCAGGCGCTGGACGCCGGCAACGCCGTCTCGGCGCTGGCGCTGGCGCGCCAGTGGGCGCACCTGTTCCCGGGCAGCTACTACATCGAACTGCAACGCGCCGGCATGGACGGCGACGAAGCCTACACCCAGGCCGCCATGCGCCTGGCGGCCGAGGCCGGCCTGCCGGTGGTGGCCACGCACCCGGTGCAGTTCCTGGACGAATACGAATTCCAGGCGCACGAGGCCCGCGTCTGCATCGCCGAAGGCGAGATCCTGGCCAACCCGCGCCGCGTGCGCCGCTTCACCAAAGAGCAGTACTTGCTCAGTTCCGAGGAAATGGCGCGCCGCTTCGCCGACGTGCCCTCGGCGCTGGCCAACACGGTCGAGATCGCCAAGCGCTGCAACCTCAGCCTGGTGCTGGGCAAGCCGCGCCTGCCGAATTTCCCCACGCCCGACGGCGTGTCGCTGGACGACTACCTGGTGCAACTGTCCGAAGAGGGCCTGGAAAAGCGCATGGCCTTCCTGTTCCCGGACGAGGCCGAGCGCGCATCCAAGCGCGAGCAGTACTACGAGCGCCTGCGCTGGGAATGCAAGACCATCATCCAGATGGGCTTTCCCGGTTACTTCCTGATCGTGCAGGACTTCATCAACTGGGGCAAGAACAACGGCGTGCCGGTCGGCCCGGGCCGGGGCTCGGGCGCCGGTTCGCTGGTGGCGTACGCGCTCGGCATTACCGACCTGGATCCGATCCGCTACGACTTGCTGTTCGAGCGCTTCCTGAATCCCGAGCGGGTCTCGATGCCCGACTTCGATATCGACTTCTGCCAGGACAACCGCGAACGGGTCATCGACTACGTCAAGGAAAAGTACGGCCGCGCCGCCGTGAGCCAGATCGCCACCTTCGGCACGCTCGGCGCCAAGGCCGTGGTGCGCGACGCCGGCCGGGTGCTGGACATGCCCTACATGTTCTGCGACGGCCTGTCCAAGCTGATCCCGTTCAACCCGATGGACCCGTGGTCGCTCGAACGCACCCTGAAAGACGAGCCGGCCTTCAAGGACCGCTACGAGCAGGAAGAGGAAGTGCGCGCGCTGGTCGACCTGGCCAAGCCGCTCGAAGGCCTGACCCGCAACATCGGCATGCACGCCGGCGGCGTGCTGATCGCGCCCGGCAAGCTCACCGACTTCTGCCCGCTGTATTGCCAGGCGGGGCAGGAGAACAGCGCGGTGTCGCAGTTCGACAAGGACGACGTCGAAGCCGCCGGCCTGGTCAAGTTCGACTTCCTGGGCCTGCGCAACCTGACCATCCTGGACTGGGCCGTGCGCTACGTGCGCCAGTTCAACGCCGACAAGCGCGACTTCGACGTCATGGCGCTGGCGCTGGACGATCCGGCCGCCTACAAGATCCTGTGCGACGCCAACACCACCGCCGTATTCCAGCTGGAATCGCGCGGCATGAAGGAGCTGCTCAAGAAGCTGCGGCCCAACACCTTCGAAGACATCATCGCCATGCTGGCCCTGTACCGTCCGGGGCCGCTGGAATCGGGCATGGTGGACGACTTCGTCAACCGCAAGCACGGCCGCGCCGCGGTGGACTACTTCCACAACGATCTGGAGAGCACGCTCAAGAGCACCTACGGGGTCATCGTCTACCAGGAACAGGTGATGCTGATCTCGCAGATCATCGGCGGCTACTCGCTGGGCGGCGCCGACCTGCTGCGCCGCGCCATGGGCAAGAAAAAGCCCGAGGAAATGGCCAAGCACCGCGAGCTGTTCGAGCAGGGCGCCAAGGAAAAGGGCCACGACCCGGACCTGGCGGTCAAGCTGTTCGACCTGATGGAGAAGTTCGCGGGCTACGGCTTCAACAAGTCGCACTCGGCCGCGTATGCGCTGATCTCGTACCAGACCGCCTGGCTCAAGGCCTACCACCCGACCGAGTTCCTGGCCGCCACCATGTCCTCCGACATGGACGACACCGACAAGGTCCAGATCTTCTGCCGTGACGCCCAGGACAATGGCGTCGAGGTGCTGCCGCCCGACGTCAACTTCTCGGGCTGCCGCTTCGAGCCGGTGGCCGACCGGTACACCGAAAAGGGCAAGCCGCCGCGCACCATGCGCTACGGCCTGGGGGCGGTCAAGGGCACCGGCCAGGGCGCGGTCGAGGACATCCTGCGCGCCCGCAAGGAAGGCGGCCCGTTCCAGAACCTGTTCGACTTCTGCCGCCGCGTCAGCAAGCACGCGGTCAACCGCCGCACCATCGAGGCCCTGATCAAGGCTGGCGCGTTCGACACCATCGAACCCAACCGCGCCGCCATGCTGGCCTCGGTGCCGACCGCCATGGAAGCGGCCGAGCAGGCCGCCCGCAGCGCCAACCAGTCCTCGCTGTTCGGCGACGACAGCAGCGACGTGGTGGCCGGCGAACTGGCCAAGGTCGCGCCGTGGGACCTGCACAAGAAGCTGACCGAGGAAAAATCGGCGCTGGGTTACTACTACAGCGGCCACCTGTTCGACGCCTGGCGCGACGAAGTGCGCCAGATCGTGCCGATGCAGCTGGCGCGGGTCGAGCCGCAGCGCGACCTGCAATGGATGTGCGGGGTGCTGGCCAGCGTGCGCGTCATGATGACCCGGCGCGGCAAGATGGTGTTCGCGGTGCTGGACGACGGCACCGCGCAGGTCGAGATCTCGGTCTTCAACGAGCTCTACGAAAAGCATCGCAACCGCCTGCGCGAAGACCAGCTGGTCATCGTCCAGGGCAAGGTCAGCAACGATGACTACTCGGGCGGCATGCGCATCGTCGCCGAGCAGCTCTATGACCTGCAGCTGGCGCGCGAGGCGCGCGCCAAGTCGCTGCGCGTCAAGCTCAACGGCGGCGCCGACGCCGCGCGCCTGCGCCAGATGCTCAACCCGTTCCGCGCCGAGCCCGAGAACGGCATCCCCGGCGTGCCGGTGGACATCGTCTACACCAAGAACAATTTCCTCTGCACGGTGCGGCTGGGCGAGGAATGGCGCGTGCGCATGGCCGACACGCTGCTCGAGAACCTGAACGCCTGGACCAAGCCGAACGGCGTGGAGGTCACGTACTGATGCGCATCGTCCACTCGGAAGCCGCCACTAGTTTCGGCGGCCAGGAAGGCCGTATCTTCAAGGAGATGAACGTCATGCGCGCGCGTGGCCATCACCTGGAAGCCATCTGCCAGCCGAACGCGCTGCTGGCCGAGCGCCTGTCGGACGCCGGCTTCACCGTCCACACGCTGGAGATGGACGGGCCGGTCAACTACCTGAAGGGCGTCGCCACCATCCGCCGCATCCTGCGCGAGGGCCGTTTTGACGTGCTCAATACCCACAGCCGGCGCGACACCGTGATCGCCGCGGCCGCCGGCCGCCTGGCGGGCACGCCGCTGATCGTGCGCACCCGCCACCTGTCCAACAAGGTCGGCTCGCTCTGGTCGTACACGCGCCTGCCGCATCGCGTCACCACCGTCAGCGATCACGTGCGCGAGCACCTGATCGAGCGCGGCGTGCCGGCCGACCGCGTCGCCACGGTCTATTCGCCCATCGTGCTGCCGCCGCCGGTCGAGCATTCGACCCTGCGCGAGGAGCTCGGGCTGGCGCCGGACGACCTGGTGGTCGGCTGTGTCGCCGTGATGCGCGCCACCAAGGGCCACAAGGACCTGATCGACGCCATCGCGCCGCTGATGGCGACCCGGCCCAAGCTGCACCTGGTGTTCGTGGGCGGCGGCTCGCCGGTGTTCGAGCAGACCCAGGCCTATGTGGCGGAACGCGGCCTGTCCGACCGCATCCACCTGATGGGCACGCGCCGCGACGTGCCCAACCTGCTGGCCGGCTGCGACCTGTTCGCGCTGGCGACCCAGCAGGAGGCGTCCGGCACCGTCTACGTCGAAGCGCAGGCCAGCGGCCTGCCGGTCATCGGCACCGACGTCGGCGGCGTGTCCGAGATGTTCCGCAACGGTGAAACCGGCATCCTGGTGCCGCCCAAGGACCCGGCCGCGCTCACCGCCGCGCTCGAAAGACTGATCGACGACGCCGCGCTGCGCCAGCGCATGGGCGAGGCCGGCCGCAAGATGGTCTGGGAAGAGGGCGTGTTCTCGCCCGCCCGCCTGGCCGAGACCACCGAGGCCGTCTACACCCGCTGGCTGGCGGAGCGGCGTCGATGAACGCGCCCAACGTCCCGGTGCTGATGTACCACCACGTCACGCCGGCCGGCGGCATGATCAACGCCATGCCCGACGTGTTCGAGGCCCAGATCGCGCGCCTGGCGCGCGCCGGCTACCAGTCGCTGTCGACCGATCAGTTCGCCGCCTATCTGGCCGGCGCGCCGGCGCCCGAGCGCTCGGTGCTGATCACCTTCGACGACGGCTATCTCAACAACTGGGTCCACGCCCATCCGGTGCTGGCGCGCCACGGCATGCGCGCCGTGCTGTTCACCATCACCGGCTGGATCGGCGACGGGCCGGTGCGCCCGCACGCCGGCCAGGGCCTGCCGCTGCCGGCCACGCCCGACCATGACGCCAGCAAGAAGCTGATCGCCGAAGGCCGCGCCGACGACGTCATGCTGCGCTGGAGCGAAATCGAGGCGATGCGCGCCGCCGGCACCTTCGAATTCCATTCGCATACCCATACCCACACGCGCTGGGACAAGGTCTGCGGCGCCGACGTCGACGCCAAGCGCGCCCACATCGCCCAGGAACTGGCCGATTCGCGCGAGACGCTGACGCGCCGGCTGGGGCAGGCCAGCGACCACCTCTGCTGGCCGCAGGGCTATTTCGACGCCGACTACGTGGCGGCCGCCCGCCAGGCCGGGTTCCGCCACCTGTACACGACCGACCCGTTCGGCCAGAACGCGCCCGGCGCCGATCCCGGCCACATCTACCGCTTCGCGGTCCGCAACCAGGGCGGCAGCTGGCTCAACCGGCGCATCTGGCTGTCGCGCGATCCCTTCTGGGGGCCGCGCTATCACGCCTGGAAAGCCTGGAAAAAGCGTCTTAGGAATCGCGGATGAAGTTATCAGTCATTGTCATCACCAAGAACGAAGCGGCCAACATCGCCGACTGCCTCAAGTCGGTCGCCTTCGCCGACGAGCTCATCGTGGTGGATTCGGGCAGCACCGACGGCACGGTCGAGCTGGCGCGGGCCCTGGGGGCGCGGGTCGAAGTGACGGCCGACTGGCCCGGGTTCGGCCCGCAGAAGAACCGCGCGCTCGACCTGGCCACCGGCGACTGGGTGCTGTCGATCGACGCCGACGAGCGCGTCACGCCCGAACTGGCCCGCGAGATCCAGGCCACCCTCGCCGCGCCGCGCGGCGACGCCTACGAGATCGCCCGCCTGTCGAACTTCTGCGGCCGCGACATCCGCCACAGCGGCTGGTGGCCCGATTACGTGCTGCGCCTGTTCAAGCGTGGCGCCGCGCGGTTCAACGACGTGGTGGTGCACGAACGCGTGGTGCCGGCCGACGGCCGCGCGCCGCTGCGGCTCGAAGGCCACTTCCAGCATTACCCGTACGACAACCTGGACGCGCTGATCACCAAGATCAACCGCTACTCGTCCGACGCCGCCGCCATGATGTACGCCAAGGGCCGCCGCACCTCCGTGCTCGGCGCGCTTGGCCACAGCTTCTGGACCTTCGTGCGCATCTACCTGATCCGGCGCGGCTTTCTCGACGGCCGCCATGGCCTGGTGCTGGCGGTGACAGCCGCCTCGGGCAGTTTCTTCCGCTACTCGAAGCTGATGTTCCTGGCCGAGAAGAACAAGTGAGAATCCTCTACACCAACTTCCACGCCAACAACGGCGGGGGGCACGTCACCTACATCATCAACCTGGCGCGCGCCCTGGCCGCCGAGCACCAGATCACGGTCGCGGCGCCCGCCACCAGCCGCCTGTACCGCTACGCCAAGGCGATCCCGGGCGTGACGGTGGTGGAAATGCGCTACACCACACGGCCCTCGTCCTGGTTCAAGGACCGCGCGCGGCTGCGCCGCCTCATCAAGGACGGCCGCTTCGACATCATCCACGCCAACGGCTCGGCCGACCACAAGCAGGTGATGCTGGCGACGCTGGCCATGCCGCGCCGCCCGCGCATCGTCTTCACCAAGCACAACGACCATCCGGTCGCCAGCTTCGGCCACAAGCTGCGCGTGGCGCTGGCCACCGACCACAGCATCGCGGTCAGCGACTACATCCATGGCCTGCTGGCGGCCTCGCCCTACGGCAAGCGGCCCATCACCACCATCCGGCACGGCATCGACACGCGCTTTTTCGCGCCGCCGCCGCCCGACAGCCTGGACAAGCTGCGCGAAATCTTCTTCGGCCCGGACTGGCGCGGCAAACTGCTGCTGGGCAGCGCCGGCGGCACCGACTACGACAAGGGCTGGCTCGACCTGGTGGCCGCCGTGGCGGCGCTGCCGCCGGGCGACCGCGAGCGCGTGCTGCTGCTGGTGGCCGGCGACCCGCCGTCCGAGGCCAAGCTCGACCGCGTGCGCGAGCTCGGCATGATCGACCAGGTGCGTTTCCCCGGCCTGCTCGACGACGTGCGGGCGGCGCTGGCCTCGTGCCACGCCGGCTTCGTGCTGTCGTACCGCGAGGCGCTGTCGTTCGCCTGCCGCGAGATCATGGGCCTGGGCCTGCCGGCGCTGGTGACCGACGCCGGCGGCCTGCCCGAGAACGTGACCGACGGCGTCGACGGCTGGATCGTGCCGGTGCGCGACGTGGCCGCCATGACCGCGCGCCTGCGCCTCATGCTGGATGACCCGGCGCAGGTGCGGACCATGGGGGCGAACGCCCGCCAGACCGCCGAGCGCGACTTCAACCTGGCGCGTTTCGCGCAAGCCACGGTCGACGTCTACCAACGTACATTGGGCGGACACTGAGCCTCTATAATCCCGCCATGTCTATCCCAATTCTCATGTACCACCAGATCGGCGAGCCCAATCCCAAGGGCACGCCGTTCCGCGGCCTGACGGTGCACCCGGACGATTTCGCGCGCCAGATGCGCTGGATGCGCTTCCTGGGCTACCGCGGCCTGTCGATGCGCGACGTCATGCCCTACGTGCGCGGCGAGCGCCGCGGCAAGGTGTTCGGCCTGACCTTCGACGACGGCTACCGCAACGTGGTCCAGAACGCGATGCCGGTGCTGGACAAGCTGGGCTTCACCGCCACCAACTACCTGGTGGCCAACCAGTTCGACGGCGGCAACGTCTGGGACGCCAAGATCGGCATCCCGTTCTCGCCGCTCATGACGGTCGACGAGATGCGCCAGTGGGCCGCGTCCGGCCACGAGGTCGGCTCGCACACCCTGGACCACGTCCATCTGCCCGAAATGACGCCCGACGAGGCGCGCCGCCAGATGGTCGAGTCCAAGGACGCGCTGGAGCAGGTGCTGGGCGCGCCCGTCACCGCCTTCTGCTACCCCTACGGCGACCATGGCCCGGAGCACCTGGTCATGGCGCGCGAAGCGGGCTATGACAACGCCACGCTGACCAAGCGCGGCCTGGCCAACGCCAGCGACGATCCCTTCGGCCTGCCGCGGGTGACGGTGTCGCGTTCGACCGGCATCTTCCGTTTCCTGCAGAAATGCCTGACGCGCTATGAAGACATCCGCGGGCGCGGCTGAGCGGCGGCTGCGCATCGCACTGCTGGTCGACCGTTTCGGCAACCGCTTCGGCGGCGCCGAGGCCTACGGCGTCGAACTCATGCGCGTGCTGGGCGAGCGCCACGACGTTTCCGTGGTGGCGCGCGACTTCGACAGCGACCTGCCGTTTCCCTTCCTGCCCGTGCGCTTTCCCGGCTGGCTGCCCAGCTGGATGCGGGTGCTGTATTTCGCCTGGAAGGCCGATCGCCTGACGCGCGGCCGCTACGACATCGTGCATTCGCACATGAACGGTTGGGCCGGTGAAATCCAGGTCATGCACGTCACGCCGGTGCGCTACAACCGCCTGACCCGGGTCAAGCCGGCCAAGCGCGCGCTGGCCTGGCTCAGCCCGCGCCTGGCCACCTATCTGCTGCTGGAGAAATTCCGCGTGCGCCGCGCGCCGGCGCGGCGCGTGGTGGCGGTGTCGGGCCTGATCATGGACCAGCTGCACCGCAGCTACGGTCCGCAACTGCCGGTCGAGATCATCGCGCCCGGCGTCAAGCTGCCCGCGCCCGAGGCCGCCGCGGCCCGCGCCGCCACCCGCGCCGGACTCGGCTGGGACGACGCCACCATCGGCTGCCTGCTGGTGGCCCGCAATCCGCTGCGCAAGGGCCTGCCCGCGCTGCTCGACGCCCTGGCGCTGTTGCCCGCGCCGTACCGCCTGCTGGTGGTGGGCGCCGACGACGCCACCCGCGACCGCGTGCGCGCGGCCGGCGCGGTCGCCAGCCGCGTCACGCTGGTGGATCCCACGCCCGAGGTCGCCCGCTATTTCGCCGCGGCCGACATCTACGCCCATCCCACGCTCAACGACAGCTACGCCATGGCGCCGCTGGAAGCCATGTCGCATGGCCTGCCGGTGGTGGTCAGTTCGCCGGCCTATTGCGGCTTCGCGCAATATCTGTCGGCCGGCAAGGACGCGCTGATCCTGCAGGACCCGCGCGACGGGGCGCAGCTGGCGCAGGCCCTGCAACGCCTGGGTGATGAACCCGAGCTGCGCGCGGCGCTGTCCGAACGCGGCCTGGCGATCGCCCGCGACCAGAGCTGGGAAACCGTGGCGGCGCGCTACGAGGACCTGTACCACGCGGTGCTGGCCGAGCGCGCCTGACGACGGGCGAGGGTGGGGCCGTGAAGCCCGCGCCAGAAACGACAACGGGACCGCGAGGTCCCGTTGTGCATTTCAGTGCGCCGGCGCCGTGGCCCGTTCCAGCTCGCTCAGCCAGCGCACGGCATATTCGCGGTCCGGCCCGCACATCTCGGCCTGGGCTTGCAGTCCGCCGCAAAAGTCGGGTCGCGACGGCTGGCCGAAGATCGCGCAGCGCATGTCCGGCAGCAGCTGGATACAGGGCACGCCGGCCGGCTTGCCATCCGGCATCCCCGGGATCGGCCGGGTGATCGACGGCGCGATGCAACAGGCGCCGCATCCCGGCCGGCAGGCCAGCGCCGTCGCCATGCTCAGACCCACCCGCGCAGCCAGTACACGAACAGGCCGGCGTATTCCTTGATGATCGAGCGGCTGGCGTCGAAGGTGCGCTGGTCGGGCAGCCAGCGGTTGAGCGAACCGTCGGTGGGCGCCACGATCTGCGGCGGCGCGGGGGCGGCGATGGCCACCACGCCCTGCTTGGAGAAGGCCGCCATGGCGCGCGGCATGTGCAGCGCCGACGTCACCAGCAGCACCTTGCCGATGCCGCGGGTCTTGAGCTGGTCTTCGGTCAGGGCCGCGTTCTCGTAGGTGGTGCGGCTGGCGTTTTCCAGGATCAGGGCCGATTCCGGCACGCCCTGCTGGCGGATGGCGTGGGCCATGCCGCGGGCCTCGCTGACGTCGCCTTCCAGGGCGCCGCCGGACAGCACCACCTTGGGCGCGCGGCCGGCCAGGTACAACTGCGCGGCGGTGTCCACGCGCACCACCGCGGTGTCCTTGTCGTACGGCAGGAACCAGTTGGCGCGGCCATTGGCGGTATTGCCGCCCAGCACCACGATGGCGTCGGCCGTGGGCGACTCGGTCGGCGGCAGGTGCGGGTAGCGGCTTTCCAGCGCGCCGCCCAGCCACAGCGAGGTGGCCGGCAGCGACCAGGCCAGCGCCCACAGCAGGCCGGCGACGATCAGGGCGCCGCCGGTCTTGCGCAGGCGGAACAGGCCCAGCACCAGGCCGATCACCACCAGGGTCAGGCACAGGTTGTAGGGGATGATCAGATTCGTGAGGTAGCTGGACATGATGGTCATTTCAAAACTAAGCGTTTACTGCGCGCCGTCCAGTAACTGGCCCGCCTGCCGTTCCACCTCTTCGATGGACGGCCAGGCCGTTTCCGAACCGACGCATACCGCCCGCGGCGACCACGGGCCGGTGCGGCCGGGGCGGGTGACGCCGAACAGCGTCAGCTCGCGGGCGCCGGCCGCGGCGGCCACGTGCGAGACGCCGGAGTCGTTGCAAATCACCAACGCCGCGCGGGCCGTCAACGCGGCGAACGCGCCCAGCGGCAGCGGAGGCAGCAACTGCGCCGTGGGCGCATTGCGCCGGGCTTCCTCGGTTTCCGCCGGAGGGGGGCACATTACCACGGTATGGCCCCGGGCTTGCAGCGTGCGGGTAAGTGTATCGAATCCCGGCCACACCTTGACCTTGCCTTTGTGCAGACCGGTCGCGGTGGGGGCGATCAGGACGAAGCGCTGGCCGGCCAGGCCGGCCGCCTCCAGGGCCAGGCTGGCGGTCTGCTGGTGGGCCGGCGTCAGCGGCAGGTCGAGCGTCGGGCCGGGTTCGGCGGGGCCGGTCGGCAGTCCCCAGCGCGCCAGCGCCTCGCGGGTCAGGTGGTGCCAGGACTGCACCGCGTGCAGCCCGGCGTCCGGCTTGGCCACCGGCCAGCGCAGCAGGAAGCTGCGGCCATCGTCACGGTAGCCGGCCGACGGCAGTCCCGCCAGCCGGAACACCAGCGCGCTCGACAGCGAGTCCGGCAGCAGCAGCCCGCGGGCGCGGCGGCCTTCGGCGCCCAGCGAGCGGCGGTGCGCGCTGACCTTGGCACGATCCGGCCCCACTTTGCCCAGCATCGGCAGGAACTCCCGTTTCTCGATGCCATCCAACAGGTCCCGGGCCCAGGGGCGGGCGCAGATCACCAGGGGCAGGCCGGCGGCCTGCAGGGTGCGCAGGCTGGGCAGGCTCATGCAGACATCACCCACCCAATTGGGCAGGCGGACGTAAAGGCAACTGATTTCGGACATGGACAGGCGCACGGCGCGATAGAGGCTGAAGGGGGGACGCCCGGCCCCGCGCGGTAACGCGTAGCCAGTACAATCCGGGGCACAATTGTATAAAAGCGAGTGATTCCATTGAATTCTGCCGCACGCAACGCGCCTGCGGGCTCCCAGCCCGTCAAAGCTGAACTCTGGAGCCGTATCTATAGCCGGGTCGGCTCCTACTGGAAGGGTTTGGTGCTGGCGACCCTGCTGATGGCCGGCGCCGCCGCCACGCAGCCCACGCTGGCCGTCATTATGAAGCCGTTGCTGGACGAGGGCTTTTCGGGCGCCAAACCCTATTATGTCTGGGCGCTGCCGCTGGCGGTGGTGGGCCTGATCTTCGTGCGCGGCGTCTGCAACTTCTTCAGCGACTACCTGCTCGCCTGGGTCGCCAACAACGTCCTGCTGGGCATGCGGCGCGACATGTTCGAACGCCTGCTGGGCCTGCCCGACGCCGACTTCAAGCGCGGCGACACCGGCCGCCTGCTGAACCGCTTCACCATCGACGCCGGCAACGTCACCGGCTACGCCACCGACGTCATCACGGTGCTGGTGCGCGAGACCCTGGTGGTCATCGCCCTGATCTGCGTGCTGCTGTACATGTCGTGGGTGCTGACGCTGATCATCCTGATCATGCTCCCGGTCTCGGTGCTGATCGCCCGCGTCTTCATCAAGCGCCTGCGCCGCATCAACCGCGAAACCGTCAACATGAATGCCGAACTGACCCGCGTGGTCAGCGAGGGCATCGACGGCCAGCGCGTCATCAAGCTGTTCGACGGCTACGAAGTCGAACGCGGCCGTTTCGATTTCGTCAGCACCCGCCTGCGCCGCTTCGCCATGCGCACCGCCACCGCCGACGCGGCCCTGACGCCGCTGACGCAGGTCTGCATCTCGATCTCGGTCGGCGCGGTCATCGCCGTGGCCCTGAGCCAGGCCAACAACGGCGCGCTCACCGTCGGCAGCTTCGCCTCCTTCATGGCCGCGCTGGCCCAGATCTTCGACCCGATCAAGCGCCTGACCAACCTGGCCGCCCGCATGCAGAAGATGCTGGTGTCGGCCGAAAGCGTGTTCACCCTGATCGACCAGGTCCCGGAAGGCGACGACGGCACCCGTGAACTGCCCGAGCCGGTGCGCGGCAAGGTCGAGTTCCGCAATGTCACCCACCGCTTCTCCGACGCCGACCGCGACACCGTCAACGACGTGTCGTTCATCGTCGAGCCCGGCCAGACCGTGGCCCTGGTGGGGCGTTCCGGCAGCGGCAAGACCACGCTGGTCAACATGCTGCCGCGCTTCGTCCTGGCCGACAGCGGCGCCATTTTCGTCGACGACGTGCCGATCAACGACCTGAAGCTGCGCAGCCTGCGCTCGCACCTGTCGCTGGTCAGCCAGGACGTGGTGCTGTTCGACGACACCATCGCCGCCAACGTCGGTTACGGCGCGCTCGGCCAGGCCAGCGAGCAGCAGGTGCGCGACGCCCTGGCCGCCGCCAACCTGCTGGAATTCGTCGAAGGCCTGCCGCAGGGCATCAACACCCCGGTCGGCGAGAACGCCGCCCGCCTGTCCGGCGGCCAGCGCCAGCGCCTGGCGATCGCCCGCGCCCTGATCAAGAACGCGCCCATCCTGATCCTCGACGAAGCCACCTCCGCGCTCGACAACGAATCCGAACGCCAGGTCCAGTCCTCGCTCGAGCGCCTCATGAAGGGCCGCACCACGCTGGTCATCGCTCACCGCCTGTCGACCGTGCAGAACGCCGACCGCATCATCGTCCTCGACGCCGGCAAGATCGTCGAACAGGGCGCGCATCCCGAGCTGCTGGCCGCCAACGGCCTGTACGCCTCGCTCTACAAGATGCAGTTCCGCGAAGACTGATCCCGCGCGGCGCCCCGCGCGCCGCGCCAGGCCGCCACCCAGGAGCCGCCCATGTCCCTGCCCGCCGAAGGCAACCAGCTCGTCAACGTCGTCGTTCTGCTGGGGGCCGCGGTGGTGGCGGTGCCCCTGTTCAAGCGCCTGGGCCTGGGCTCGGTCCTGGGCTATCTGGCCGCCGGGCTGGCCATCGGCCCGTTCGGCATCGGCTGGTTCTCCGACCCCCGATCCATCCTGCACGTCGCCGAACTCGGCGTGGTGATGTTCCTGTTCATCATCGGCCTGGAGATGCAGCCGTCGCGGCTGTGGAAGCTGCGCGGCGAAATCTTCGGCCTGGGCGTGGCCCAGGTGCTGGCCTGCGGCGCCTTGCTGACCGCGGTCGGCCTGGCCGCCGGCCTGTCGGGCCCGGCCGCCTTCATGGCGGCGATGGGCTTCGTGCTGTCGTCCACCGCCATCGTCATGCAGATCCTGGCCGAGCGCGACGAGACCGCCAGCGCCCAGGGCCAGCGCATCGTTTCCATCCTGCTGCTCGAAGACCTGGCCATCGTGCCGCTGCTGGCCCTGGTGGCGCTGCTGGCGCCGGCCGGCGCCAGCGAGCATGGCGATCCCTGGCGGCAGTCGGCCATCGCCCTCGGTTGCGTGCTGGCGTTGCTGGCGGCCGGGCGCTGGCTGCTCAATCCGCTGTTCCGGCTGCTGGCCGCCGCGCATGCGCGCGAAGTGATGACGGCCGCGGCCCTGCTGGTGGTGCTGGGGGCGGCGCTGTTGATGGAATTCGGCGGCCTGTCGATGGCCATGGGCGCGTTCCTGGCCGGCGTGCTGCTGTCCGAATCCACCTTCCGCCACCAGCTTGAAGCCGAGGTCGAACCGTTCCGCGGCATCCTGCTGGGCCTGTTCTTCCTGGGCGTGGGCATGTCGCTGGACCTGGCCGCCGTGGCCCGCGAATGGCAGCTGATCCTGGCCGGCGTGGTGGTGTTCATGGTGGTCAAGTCGGTGGGCGTCTACCTGGTCGCCCGCCTGCTGCGCGCCAGCCACGCCGAGGCGCTGACCCGCGCGGCCCTGCTGGCGCAGGGCGGCGAATTCGCCTTCGTGCTGTACGGCGCCGCCGCCGCCGCCGGCATCTTCGACGCGCACCTGGCCGCCGTGCTGATCGCGGTGGTCATCATCTCCATGGCGCTGACGCCGCTGTGCGTGCTGGCGCTGCGCTGGCTGCTGCCCAAGCCGGTGCCGTCGATGGAAGGGGTGGATGTCGCCCAGGACCTGGACGGCTGCGCGCTGATCGTCGGCTTCGGCCGCTTCGGCCAGATCGTGACCCAGGCGATGCTGGCGCGCGACATCAGGGTGTCGATCCTGGATACAGACACCGACGCCATCCGCGCCGCCGCCAAATGGGGCGTCAAGGTGTATTACGGGGACGGAACCCGTATCGACATGCTGCGCACCGCCGGCGCCGAAACCGCCAAGGTCATCCTGATCTGCATCGACAATCCGCAGTCGGTCAATCACATGGTCAAGCTGATCAAGGCCGAATTCCCGCTGGTGCAACTGGTGGTGCGGGCCTATGACCGCATCCATTCCCTGGCGCTGGTCAGGGAGGGCGTCGACTATCAGGTGCGCGAGACCCTGGAATCCGCCCTGGTGTTCGGCGAGGCGGCGCTACGCGTCATCGGCGTGCCGCCAGACGAAGCCGCCGAGGTCGTGGCGGACGTGCGCAAGCGCGACACCGACCGGTTCGCGCTGGAGGTGGCGGGGGGGGCCTGTTCGCCGGGCGCTCGCTCTTGTACGGCAACATGACCGGCCCGGCCGACGGCCGCAACGACCAGGCCGACCGGGAAACCGTGGCGCCTTCCGGCCACGCCGAGCCTGGTGCGCCGGCATGACCGGCGTATGACAGGTCTTTTGGATGATGTATTACAGCGTCTTTTCATTACTTTACGCTTCATTTCACGCGCAAGCCTGAGCGGCTGAGGTAGATTGGTCTCCATCGGCGCTTCACTTCCGAAGCGCCTCTGCCAGGGGCCTGCCATGCTGCAATCCGATCGGATTTCCACGACCCCGCACGCTGTCGGGCTTGAGCTTGCGCGGCGGCAAGCCATGACCCTGCACTGCGGATTCTCCGCCGGCGCGATGCGCCAATTGGTCCAGTCGACGCGTGGAGCCGGCCCGGCCTGGGCCATCAGCGCCCACCGCGAAACCGACAAGGCGCGCGGCGCCAAGGCCTTTCCCTTCCGGATCGCCGCCACGGCGTCCTGAAGGCCGGCGCGGGCGCGTGGCCGTGGGGGCGCGCGCCCTGTCCGCCGGCTGTCAGAGCTGGGCCATCGCCGCCCGGCTCTTGCCGGCGGACTTGGCCAGGTACAACGCCTGGTCCGCCGCATGCAGCACCGCGGCCGTGTCGGCGCCGTGGCGCGGGATCAGCGCAATGCCGATGCTGCCGCCGATGTAGACCGGCATGGCCTGCTGCAGGTCGTAGGGCTGCCTGACGCTGTCGATGATCCGGTCGGAAAACCGCCGGATATCCTCGTTGCCGTCCAGCCGCATCAACAGCACGAACTCGTCGCCGCCGATCCGGCCGGCCTCGGCGCCCGGCGGCTTGAGCGCCAGCAGGCGTTCGGACACCTGCTTGAGCAGCGTGTCGCCGGCGCCGTGGCCGTAGGTGTCGTTGACCGACTTGAAGCCGTCCAGGTCCAGGTACAGCACCGCGAACTCGGCCTTGCCCTGGCTGGCCCGGCCCACCGCTAGGTCCAGCGCGCGCAGCAGGCCATAGCGGTTCAGCAGTCCGGTCAGTGAATCCTGCCGCGCCTGGCGCTCGTTCTCCCGCTCGGCCAGCATGGTCGACACCAGCATGCCGTTGAGCCGGTACGAGGCCATCGACATCGAGGTCATGTAGAGCGGCACCTGCACCAGCACCAGCCAGAAAATCGGCTCCTGGGTGAACAGGGCCGCCAGCGCGCAGGGGCCCACGCTCAGCGCCACCATCGCCGCCGACAGCCGCGGCGCGCCGAAATTGCGCACGCAGATGCCGCCGACCATCGAGGCCGCCGACAGGCAGGCCAGCGTCGCCGCGATCCAGTCGCCGCTGGTCAGGCTGATGAAGGTGCCGTAGCCCACGCTGCCGGCCCAGAACAACGCCAGCACCACATACGGGTCGGTCGGGGTCGGCCGGTGGGCCAGCGCCGCGCGCCGGGCGGACACCAGCACCACGATACGGGTGGCGCAGATCAATGACTCCATCGCCAGCCACAGCAGGAACGGCGGTTCGGGCCGGCGCAGCGTGATCAGCGCCGCCACCAGCAGGGTATTGATGATGCCGCCGAAGAAGATGGGCAAGGATCCGAACAAGCCGCCCACCAGCGCCACGCGGATATCCGGCGGCACGTTGCGGCCGGGGTCGACCAGCCACCGCGTGAACCGCCGGGTGGGTACGCTGTAAATCCTGTCCTGGGTATTCATAGCTTCGTTAAATGGGAACGGCGGGCGCGGCGCTGCTGGCGCCATCTTGCCTGCCCGCATGGCCTTGCGGCATTATGACCGGTAAAAATGGCACGACCCCTACCGCGATAGCGAAGGAGCGCCGTATTGAAGTCCCACGGGTTACTACACCGCAGTCTGTATGCCCTGGCGGGGCTGATCGCCATCGGCATCTGTGCCGCCGCGATGGCGCTGCTCTGGATGGACCGGCGCACCACCTGGAACCAGGCCTACGTCTCCGCCAGCAACCTCTCCGAAGCGCTCTCGGCCGATATCAGCCGCACCATTCGTGTCTACGACCTGTCATTGCAGGGCGTCATCGAGCGTCTGCACGAACCCGGCATCGAAACGCTGCCGCGCGCCACCTTGCACCGCTTCCTGTTCGACCGCGCCGCCAGCGCCGAATACCTGGGCACCATCCTGATCCTGGACCAGCACGGCAACATCCGCTACGACTCGCAGAGCCTGTTGCCGCCCGACGTGAACTTCGCCGACCGCGATTTCTTCCAGGTCCATCGCGAGCAGGCCGATGCCGGCATGTACATCAGCCGCCCCTACCAGAGCCGCCTGCGCGGGGGGGCGACGAGAGCATCGGCATCAGCCGCCGGCTCTCCCACCCGGACGGCAGCTTCGCCGGTGTGGTCTCCGGTTCCTTGCGCCTGGCCTATTTCCGCGAGCGCTTCGCCGGACTGTCCATCGGCCCGCGCGACGCCATCACGATTTTCCGCAACGACGGCGCGGTCATCGCGCGCACGCCGTATTCCTCGCGTGACCTGGGCGACGACATCGGCCACGCCATGGATTTTCAGCAATTCCTGATCCGGCGCGAGGGCGTCTTTGTCGGCGTGCTCGCGCCCGACGGCATCAATCGCCTCTATACCTTCGGCGGCGTCCCGGGCACCCCGCTGGTCGTCGACGTGGCGATGGCGGTCGACGACGTCCTGGAGCCGTGGGTGCGGCGGGCCATGCTGATCATCCCGATCACGCTCGCGCTGTTCGCCTCGGTCATGGCGCAGATCGTGCTGTACCGGCGCGAGACGCGGCTGCGCGAAGCGGTCGAACGCCAGCTCGAAAGAGAAGCCCAGACCGACGGCCTGACCGGCATCGCCAACCGCCGCACTTTCGACGAGGCCTTGGCGCGTGAATGGGCCAGCGCCGGGCGCGACGGCCAACCGCTGTCGCTGCTGTTTCTCGATGCCGACCGGTTCAAGCTGTACAACGACCGCTACGGCCACCAGGAAGGCGATCAGTTGCTCAAGATGCTGGCGCTGACCCTGCGCGGCAAGGCCCGGCGTCCGCGCGACCTGGCGGCGCGCTACGGCGGCGAGGAATTCGTCGCCCTGCTGCCCGACACCGCGCGCGCGCGCGCCATCGACATCGCCGAGCACATCCGCCAGGCCGTGGTCGGCCTGCGGGCGCAGCACGAGGACAACGAGGGCGGCATCGTCACGGTCAGCATCGGCGTGGCCACCATGGTGCCGCGCGCGGGCGAGGATGCCGCCGCCCTGGTCGAGGCGGCCGACGCCGCCGTCTATCGCGCCAAGGAGACCGGGCGCAACCGCGTGGTGGCGGCGGACCCATGATGTGGCCGCGCGCCCCAAAAAAAGACGGCCCGCGGGCCGTCCAGGTAAACGTCGCGGCGCGTTCTCAGCCGCCCAGCATCACCGCCTGCAGGCGGGTCTGTGCCGCTTGCACCTTCTGGGCCTGGGCGGTCAGTTCCTGCAGCAGCTTGTTCAGCTCGGCCAGCACCGTCGGATCCTGCACCTTGGGCATCGGGCCGGACAGGTCGATCTGCGCCTTGTGCGCTTCCACGTAGTCGGCCACCTTCAGGCTGCTGTCCAGCGTGCCGCTGATCTGCGGCAGCACTTCGCGGAACGTGTCGGCGGGCACCGTGACGGTCTTGGCGTAGGCCTTGTCGTAGACCGCCTTCAGGTCATCGGGCTGCTTGAGCTGCGCGCGGGCGGCATCCGCCTTGGCTTGCTCCTTGCCCAGCGCCTCGCCCATGTCCTTGAGCGCGGCCTGCACCGTCTTGATATCGTCGCGGCGCGCGATCACATCGTTCAGCGAGCGCACGGCGCCTTTCTGCATCAGGTTGCCCATCGGCTTCACGGACGCGTCCATGGCGGCGTTGAAATCGGTGATCACGGCATAGTGCGCGGCGTAGTCGCCGAACGACTTCTTCTCTTCTTCCGTCAGCTTCGGCACGCGCACGCCGGGCTTGTCGACGATGCGGGTCTGCAGGAACTGCGTGAGCGCGGCGCGCTGTTCGGGTTCTTTGCTGCCGCAGGCGGCCAGCACCAGCGGCAAGGCCAGGGCCAGCAGCAGGAACGGACGGAATAGGGATTTCATTGGGATACTCTCCGGAAAACATGGGAAATGGCGCGGCCCCTCAACCCCGGGGCCTGCCAGCCGGTGGCGAGCTTATCGGGTCGCCGTCTCCGTCGCCATCGGTTTCAAACTTCATTTCAATCGAAGTGTCGCGATACAAAAATCACACACATTGACGTGAAAGTTTGCGCCGCACCTGATAGTGGCGATGATCGCGATGGGAAGGGTCCATGGCAAGAAAGCCGCGATCGCGGCTTTCCAGTGTCAGCAATGATGCGGAACCGGCCGCCGGCCGGCAAGGCGCCGGGCCTCAAACCAGGATGATGTCGTACTTTTCCTGCGAGTACGTGCTCTCGACTTCCAGCGACACCCGCTTGCCGACGAAGTCGCCCAGCATCGCCAGGTGCTGGCTCTCTTCCTCCAGGAACAGATCCACCACGTCCTGCGACGCCAGGATGCGGAATTCCTTGGGATTGAACTGGCGCGCCTCGCGCAGGATCTCGCGCAGGATCTCATAGCAGACCGTGCGCGGCGTGCGCACGTTGCCGCGCGACTCGCACATGGGGCAGGGTTCGCACAACTGGTGCGCCAGCGAATCGCGGGTGCGCTTGCGCGTCATTTCCACCAGGCCGAGCTGCGTGAAGCCGTTGACCGTCATGCGGGTGCGGTCGCGCGACAGCGCCTTCTTCAGTTCGGCCAGCACGGTCTCGCGGTGCTCCTGTTCCTCCATGTCGATGAAGTCGAGGATCACGATCCCGCCCAGATTGCGCAGCCGTAGCTGGCGCGCGATGGCCTGGGCCGCCTCCAGGTTGGTCTTGAAGATGGTGTCGTCGAAATTGCGCCCGCCGACGAAGCCGCCGGTGTTGACGTCGACCGTGGTCAGCGCCTCGGTCTGGTCGATGATCAGGTAGCCGCCTGACTTCAGGTCGACGCGGCGCGACAGCGCCCGCGCGATTTCCTCGTCGACGTTGGCGGTATCGAACAGGGGGCGCTCGCCGCTGTAGTGCTGGATGCGGTCGACCACGGAAGGCGTGTAGACGCGGGCCCACTCCAGCATCGCCGCCGTCGTGGTGCGTGAATCGACCAGGATGCTGCCGGTCGACGGTCCCACCATGTCGCGCAGCACCCGCTGCGCCAGCGTCAGGTCCTGGTGCAGCAGCGCCGGCGCCGGCTGGGTGCGGGCGGCCGCCTGCACGCTGGTCCACAGCTTGCGCAGGTATTCCAGGTCGGCCGCCAATTCCTCGTCATTGGCGCCCTCGGCCTGGGTACGCACGATGAAGCCGCCTTTCTCCTCGCTCGGCATCAGCGCCTGCAGTCGCTCGCGCAGCTGGATGCGCTCGGACTCCGAGTCGATCTTCTGCGAAATGCCGATGTGCGGATCGTGCGGCAGGTAGACCAGCATGCGGCCGGCCATGCTGATCTGGGTCGACAGCCTGGCGCCCTTGGTGCCCAGGGGATCCTTGACCACCTGGACCATGATGGTCTGCCCCTCGAACAGCAGCTTCTCGATCGGCGTGGGCGTCAGGCCCTGGCTGCGCTCCCCGCGGTTCTCGCGCAGGTCCGCGATATGGATGAAGGCGGCCCGTTCCAGGCCGATGTCGATGAAGGCGCTCTGCATCCCCGGCAGCACCCGGACCACCCGCCCCAGATAGATATTGCCGACGTGTCCGCGCTGGATGCTGCGCTCCACGTGCAGCTCCTGCACCGATCCCTGCTCGACCAGCGCGACGCGGGTCTCGAAGGGCGTGACGTTGATCAGGATATCTTCGCTCAACGCGATGGTTGGGGGCATGGGGGCATCTTCTCCAAGGTAAGGGCGGTGCGGCGCAAGGCGAATAGTAAACGTACCGGTGCGCCTGGCAAGCAAGGCAATAGCCTACAGGCAAGACGACCTATCTATATATATAGACAGGAGGCGCCGCGTGGATATTGGCGATCGCGCCGTGGGGCAGGCGGGCACAACGCTATCTATATAGAGAGACGCGGCATTGGGCAAGTGCGTGGGCGGGGGAGGGGGGCGGGCAGGCAGAGGGCGGGCAGAGGGCAGGCAGAGGGCAGGCAGAGGGCAGGCAGAGGGCAGGCAGAGGGCGACCCGCGGGCCCAGGTATCGGGCGGTCTGCAAATTCATCAGACTTTTTGCGTCCGGCGTGTGACAGCCCAAAATTCTGTGCTATAGTCTCGCTCCTTCGCAGTTCAAGCAGTTTTGAGCAGCGAGGCCAAGCAAGTGCAACGGATTCAACGCTACGGCGATGGATCTGCCGCAGGGCAGCAAGGCGGTGAGCCAGCAATGACTCTCTCGAACCGGCAGTCAGCGAATTTTGCAAAAGGTGGTGCAAATCAGGCAGAAGCCAGTTGCATAACCTGCAAAAATTGTGCTATAGTCTTGGGCTTGGCTGGTGGCGGCAAATCAGGGTTTACCCGGTAGGGTGGTCTGAACAACGTTGCAAGCCGGCTGGGCGGTAACCAACCTCTGGAGCGATCCGGGGCTGCTGCGAAGTGAAGCGATTCACGAAACAGCGGGGTTGCAAGATAGGATGCAAATTAGGCAAAAGCCGGTTGCATAATCTGCAAAAGTTGTGTTATAGTTTCAGGCTTGGCAGTTACCGAAAACTTAGGGTTAACCCTGATATTTCGATAGCTGCTAAAGAGAAAGCCGGGTGCGAGCCTGGTGAGACCTGAAGGGGTCGTAGGCAAGGCAGCGAAGTAAATCAAACGAAGCTGACTTGACAAACGATAAAAACTTCTTCATAATCTCGTTTCTCTGCTGCTGACACAGCGATCGACGCGAAAGCGAAATCG
>NZ_CYTY01000040.1:5793-55811 GCF_001298995.1 Achromobacter sp. 2789STDY5608615 | reverse complement strand
GGGGGGGGGCGGTGTCCGCGGCAAGCTGTTCGGCCTAGCCGCATTGCATCATGGCCCGGGCGGTGATCGTCAAGTACTGTCAAGAATCAAAACGAATTTGCATTGTTTGAAAGTCGCAATTCGCGTCGCGGGCTACCGTCGGGTTTTCTGTTGCGGAGGCAAGTCATGTATCCCCTATCGAAGCGCTGCGGCGCGGAATTCTTCGGCACCTTCTGGCTGGTGCTGGGCGGTTGCGGCGCGGCGGTGCTGGCGGCCGGGTTTCCGCAACTGGGCATCGGTTTCGCCGGCGTGGCGCTGGCGTTCGGCCTGACGGTGCTGACCATGGCGTTCGCGGTTGGCCATATCTCCGGCGGGCACTTCAATCCCGCCGTCACGGTCGGGCTGGTGGCCGGCGGCCGGTTCCCGGCGCGCGAGATCCTGCCGTACGTGGTGGCGCAGGTGCTGGGCGCCATCGCCGCGGCGGCGGTGCTGGCGGTGATCGCCGACGGCAAGCTGGGCTTCGACCTCAAGGGCAGCCATTTCGCCGCCAACGGCTACGGCGCCTATTCGCCCGGCAAGTACTCGATGGCGGCCGCGCTGGTCACCGAAATCGTGATGACGGCGGGCTTCCTGTTCGTGATCCTGGGCGCCACCGCCAAGCGGGCGCCGGCCGGCTTCGCCGCCATTCCCATCGGCCTGGCGCTGACGCTGATTCACCTGGTCAGCATTCCGGTCACCAATACGTCGGTGAACCCGGCGCGTTCCACCGGCCCCGCGTTGTTCGTGGGCGGCTGGGCGCTGGAGCAGCTATGGCTGTTCTGGGTGGCGCCGATCGTCGGCGCGATCATTGGGGCGCTGGCCTACCGGCTGGTGAGCGAACCGGCCTCGCAAGCGTAGGGAGCGGGGCGGACTGGCCCCGGTCAATCCATGGCCCGCAGCTGGGCCAGCTGCGCATCGCTGGGAAAGCCGCGGGTGCGGTAGCGGACCGGGTAGAGGTTCTCGCGTTCGAGCAGCGGCGCCAGCAAAGCCAGGGCCTGTTCCCAGCCGACCACCCGGACTTCGCCGATCTCGTCGGCCGCGTCCGGACGCACCAGCGCCAGGCGGTCGACCTCGGGCAGCGAGGTGTCCACGCCGCGGGTCCAGGTCGCCAGCGAGAACGAGGCGTCGGCGTCGCCGTTCTGCGCGAACAGGTTGTAGGTGGCGACGAACACGTCGACGCCCTGTTCCTCGTAGAGATGGTCCAGCGCCTCTTTCTGGGCGTCGTAGTCGCCCTTGGCCAGCATGCGCCCCAGGTGGGCCTGGCGTTGCCGCAACTCATCGTGCGGCGGCGCGAAGCGCTCGACGCCGGCCTCGCCATAGCGATACATACAGGGCGATACGGGACGGCCGTGCGGGATGACCTGCTGGCACAGCTCGACCATCTTCATCAGGCCTTCGGTGTCGTTGTCGCCGCTGACCAGCAGCAGGTCGCGCGTCGGCATCATGAAGACCGGCCGGCCGCGCACCGGGACGCGCTCCAGCATGTCGGGCAGCAGCACGCGGCTGATGTCGTAGCCGTCTTCCCAGCCGCCGCCGTAGACGCCGGGCGCCACCTCCACGAAGTTGTCGGCCGAATCGCGCAGGTTGTCGATGGCGATCGCCAGCGCTTCGTCGAACGTGATGCCCCACGAGGCCTCGGGCCCGTTGGTGAGGGTGGCGATGGATTCCGGCCGGTCCAGCGCCAGCAGCACCACGCAGTCGTCGCCAAACGGGCGCAGGGCAGGCTGGAACGCCGCGTCGTTGCCGTCGTTGCGCAGGTGGTGCATGCGCACGGCCTCGACGGCGCTGCGGCCGCGGATCACCGGGCGCAGCAGGGGGCGGGCGTCGGCCAGCGAGTGCGGCATGGCCTGGCCGCTGCTGAGCAGGGTGGAGACGTAGCCCTGCAAGGCGCCCTGGCGCTGGCCGCCGCGGGCGTCGCAATAGGCGTGGTAGGCGTTGTGCAGGTTGAAGTAGGCGCTGTCGCCGTGCAGCAGGCGGAATTCATCGGCCTTGTAGGTGAGCTCGCCGTTGTAGCCCCGTTGCCGGACGGCGGCGATGAAAAGCGTGGCGAACTGGTCTTGCGTGGGCTTGCGCCGGAACAGCGAGTCTAGGAATCCCATGCTTTTCTCACCTGGTGGAGGCGTCGCTATGCCGGTCTGGCGTGTAATCGCGGCTGGCCGAGCTTGAACCAGGCCCGGGCGATGTGCTGGCCGCGCACTTCGTAGATCGCGACGACGTCGATCTCGCCGGGGCCGTCGGCGAAGTTGCGGGTGACGATCTCCTGGTCCACCACGACGTCGCCGTTGACGATGCGGTTGACCAGCTTGCCGTGCAGGTCGGGTTCCTGGAAGCGTTCGACGTGGCGCGCGCGGATTTCGGCGCGGCCGCTGGCCAGCAGCGTGTCGGGGAAGGCGTAATACTGGCAGTCCTCGGCCCAGGCCGGCATGAAGGCGTCGATGTCGCGGGCGTTGTAGGCGTCCAGCTGCCGCTGCACCACGTCGGCGGGGCCGGCGGGGGCCGTGTCGCGCACGGCGGCCTGCTGGCGGATGCGCGCTTCGGTGTCGGCATCGAGCAGGCGGCGGATCTCGCGGAACAGGGGCAGGGCGTCGGTGTGCTTGCGGCCGTAGTCCAGGTTGAACGCATAGTCGAAATCCGGGGCATTGGCGCCCTGGTTATGTTGCAGCAGCGTCTCCAGCTTGTCCATCGCCTTGACGGCCCGGGCCTCGGGCGAGCCGGCGTTTTCATAGTCGTCCCACAGCGCCAGCAGCCGCGCGCGCGCCGCGGCGTCCAGCGGGGCGGCCAGCTGCAGCAGGTCGAGCCGTTCCTGGGCGCCCTTGTCGGCGCCCGTGGCCTGCTGCGTCGCCGGGATGTCGCCATGGATGGCCTCGCCCAGGTCGTGCACCACGCACAGCCGCAGGATCCGGGCGAAATCCAGGTCCGCCAGGCCGTCTTCGAGCATCATCGCCATCAGGCACAGGCGCCAGGTGTGTTCGGCCGTGCTTTCCTGGCGTCCGCCCGAACTGCGGGCGCTGCGCAGGACATCTTTCAGCTTTTCGGCTTGCCGCAGGAATTCGAGCCGGCCTTGCAGGGTATCGGTGTCCATGAATCAGGTTGTCGTAAGTCTGTTCTCAATACGCTCGCGGGTATTGCTTCCTGCCAACGAGCGTATCTTGTGACTGCCACGATGACGCCGCCAGCTTCCGCCGGCACCCCGCACTATGACCGGGCGACGATCGCTTTCCACTGGCTGACGGTGATCCTGGTCGTCGGCCTGTTCGCCCTGGCCGAGATCTGGGGCTTCCTGCTGCGCGGCACGCCGACGCGGCGCCTGCTGCAATCGGTGCATATCTCCTTCGGGCTGCTGTTCGCGGCGGTATTCGTGCTGCGCGTGGTCTGGCGGCTGAGCCGCGGCCGGCACCTGCCGCCGGCCTCGGGCGGCTGGCTGCGGCTGGCGGGCGCCGGCATGCACGGGCTGCTGTACCTGCTGCTGGCGGCGCAGATCGTGCTGGGCTTCCTGTTCCGCTGGGCGCAGGGCGAGCCGTTCGCGTTCTTCGGCCTGTTCGACATCCCCACGCTGGTCAGCATCGACCACGAGCAGCGGCGCTTTTTCGGCGGCCTGCACAACACCGTGGCCTGGAGCATCATCGTGCTGGCCTGTATCCACGCCGTGGCGGCGCTGTTCCATCATTACGTCCTGCGCGACGGCGTGCTGCGCCGCATGACCGCCAGCCGCTGAGGCGCCGCAAAAAAGGGGCGGTTGGGGGCCGGATCCGGGGCGGGCAGGTTGTACATTACGCTCTATCACCCGCTACACCTTTACAGGATCGCTCTCCCATGACCGCCCCGGAAGTCGTCATCTCGCCCTCCATCACCTGCGCCAACGACCAGCCTTTCGTGCTGTTCGGCGGGATCAACGTGCTGGAATCCAAGGATCTCGCGCTGCGCGCCTGCGAGGAATACCAGCGCGTGACCACCCGGCTGGGCATCCCCTACGTGTTCAAGGCGTCGTTCGACAAGGCCAACCGCTCGTCGATCCACTCCTACCGCGGCCCGGGCCTGGAAGAGGGCATGAAGATCTTCGAGGCGGTCAAGCAGAACTTCGGCGTGCCGGTGATCACCGACGTGCACGAACCCTGGCAGGCGGCGCCCGTGGCCGAAGTGGCCGACATCCTGCAGCTGCCGGCGTTCCTGGCGCGCCAGACCGACCTGGTGGTGGCGCTGGCCAAGACCGGCCGCGTCGTCAACATCAAGAAACCGCAGTTCCTCAGCCCCACCCAGGTGCTCAACATCGTCGAGAAATTCACCGAGGCGGGCAACCAGCAGATCATCCTGTGCGACCGCGGCACCAGTTTCGGCTATGACAACCTGGTGGTGGACATGCTGGGCTTCGGCGTCATGAAGAAGGTTTCCGGCAACCGGCCGGTGATCTTCGACGTCACCCACGCTTTGCAGCAGCGCTCGGCCCTGGATGCGGCCTCGGGCGGCCGCCGCGAGCAGGTGGCGGAACTGGCGCGGGCGGGCATGGGCGTGGGGCTGGCGGGCCTGTTCCTGGAGGCCCATCCGGACCCCAGGAACGCCAAGTGCGACGGCCCCAGCGCCCTGCCGCTGGACAAGCTGGAGCCGTTCCTGACCCAGCTCAAGCAGCTGGACGATCTGGTGAAATCCTTTGCGCCCATCGACATCGAACCCTGATGCCGCCTGTCATCGCGGATCAGTGAAGTTGTTATACGATCCGGGCCACCAACTTTCGGGAGGCCTGGATGTCGTTTTACGCAATCGTCGCCGTTCGTAAAGAAGCCGTCAGCGGCCACGTGGCCTACGTGCGCTGGGGGCTGGCCGAGCGCGGCGTGCCCGGCTGGGTCAGCGACCCCGTGACGGCGGCGGCTTCCGAAGTGATCGAGGCCATCAAGGCCGGCGCCGAGGTCGAAACCGTGATCAGCGTCGACGGCCTGTCCGTGGCCTCGCGGCCGGTGCGGGTGCTGACCGACGATGACGGGCGCGAGCACCTGGCGTCGGTGCCGATGCCCAGTTCCACCCTGCATACCGTGTTCGACCTGCCCGAATTCTAGGGCCTGCGCGAGGCTCCTTGTAGCGTGAACAGGCCCTTGGAGCGGTAAGCCCGTACTGCCCCGGCTGGTAATTTCTCCACCCTTCGCCCTGCCCGTTGCCGTGCGCCGCGTGGCGGGCATGGCGCTTGCTGCCGCTAGTGCCGTCATACCGCCGCGACCGGCGCGGCCACGGCGGGGCTTCAGGGGGAACCAACATGATGGACCATAACGAAATGATGGCCCGCATGATCAGCAAGCCCATCGCGCCCGGCAAGCCCGAAGGTTGGGATGGCATCCTGTCCGCCTACGCGGACTGCCTGCTGCAGGTGCAGGGCAAGTTGACCGAGGACGACCTACGGCGTTTCCTGGACGTGGGCGCGCGGGTGTTCCGCAGCTGTTGCCAGGAGGAAGCGCGGCAGCGCTGGACCGCCGAGCAACTGGCGGCCTACCGCCGCAAGCCGCGGGTCGACTATTGAAAGGGGGGGCGGTTGGCTGCGCTAGAGGCACTGGCGCAGCGCGAACTTGCGGCCAAAGGCGCGGATTTCGTCGCCGTCGATCGAGGCGGCGACGTCCCAGTGGTCGCCGCGGGTGATCAGCACCGACTGCGACGACAGGGCGTGGCGCAACGCGAACATCCAGAACGCGGCTTCCGAGCCGACCGGCGCCAGGTCGTGCGGACCGATGCGCAGTCGCGCCGGCCGGGGCGTGGCGCCCAGCGACCAGCGCAGCGCAACGCCCAGGAAGGCGAAGCGGGCCATCACCGATGACGGTTGCACGCAAAGCACTCGGATCTTGGGTTGCATGGTCACGGGACCTCCACAAGGGTGACCCAGCGTAGCAAAGAAGATTTCATCCTTCCATACTGCATTTGGATTACCAGCGGATTGCGTCCGGGGCGGCAGGCATCAGTCCGCGGGCAGGCGGGTGAAGAGATTGGTGACGATCATCTGATCGGGACGCTTGGTGCCCGGCGTGGCCGGCGGCATCAGCCTGTCCATTTCCTTGCGGTCCTGGACGCGGGTGAGCGTCAGGTGGTCGCCCTGGATCTTCACGTAGCGGATGGAGGCCTCGCCGATCTCGTATTCGCTGGTGGATCGCTCCAGCGTCTGCTCGATACGCTTGGCGTCGAGCCAGCGGTAGGTGCCGCTGGAAAGCGCGCCCGGGCCCTGCATCGACCAGGTGCCGTCGCTGCGGAATTCGGCCACGCCCGCGCCGCCGGACGGCTGGGGCGGCAGCGCCTGGCCGTCGACGGTGCGCAGCATGGTCTGGTGCCGCCATTTGCCGACGAGGGCTTGCGCGGCGGCTTGCTGCGTCGGCGGTTGGGCGGGCGCCGCGGCGGGCAATAGCGCGGTGCCGCCGAGCAGGGCGGCCAGGGCGTAAAGGCGCAGGAGCTTCATTTTGGTGGGGCGAGGGGTCCGGGTTGCGGGGGCGGGGGCCGGTTTCCAGGGGCGGCCCATCAAACGCAGTGTTGCATTATGCGCGACGACGGCGTTTGCCGCGAGTGCCGGCCTCGCCGCCGGTGGTTGCGATCAGGGCCGGCGCAGGCCCGCGAGCAGCAGGTCCAGCGCCTGCAGCGCCTGCGCCAGCCGCGCCTGGCTGTCGTCCCCGGCGATCCAGAGGGCGCTGTCGGCCAGTCCGCCGTGCAGCATCCGCGCCAGCGCCTCGGGTTCGGCCTGGCCGATGGCGCCTTGCGCCATCAGGGCCTGCAGCAGCGCGCCCAGCGACGTGGTGCATTGTTCCTGCGCGGCGGCGCCGCCATGGCCCAGCACCGCGCGCGCATCCTGCAGCACGATCCGGCGGATCTCGGGCTCGGCCGCCATCGCCAGATAGGCCCGGCAGCGTTCGCGCAGGGCGGTCCAGGCGTCGGGGGCGTCGCGCGAAATGGCCTGCAGCCGCGCCTCCATCTCGGCGTCGATCTGCGCCGCGACCGCCGCCAGCAAGCCCTGCTTGTCACCGAAATGGTGATACAACGCTCCTCGGGTCAGCCCGGCGGCGGCGGTCAGGTCGTCCATCGACGTGCCCGCATAGCCGGCGCGGCGGAACGACTCGCGTGCCGTCGACAGCAGTTTTCCGCGGGTTTCTTCGATCATCTCGGCGCGCGATCGCGACATGGCTGGCTCCAGTGGCATACGAGGCGTATGTTAATTGACATACGCTGGGTATGTGAATACCATCTTGCATACGCTTCGTATGTCAATCTGTCCGGCGGCGCCCACCGCCGGCTGCAACATCCCCAGAGGTTCCGGGTGTCGAATCCCTATCGCGAATTGTTCCAGGCGCCCGGCGCCGCCGCCTTCGTCGCCGCCTGCGCCGTGGCGCGGCTGGCCCTGCCCATGATCGGCATCGGCATCATCACCATGCTGTCCCAGGTGCGCGGCGCCTACACCCTGGCCGGCGCGGTGGCGGCCACCTTCGCGCTGGCCACCGCCTTGCTGGCGCCGCGTATTTCGCGCCTGGTGGATCGCCATGGCCAGGGCCGCATCCTGCCGCTGGCGGCCGGCGCCTGCGTGGCCGGGCTGGCGGGCCTGGCCGCCTGCGTGCGCTTGCAGGCGCCCGACTGGACGCTGTTCGTGTTCGCGGCGCTGGCGGGCAGCCTGCCGAGCATGCCCGCCATGGCGCGGGCCCGCTGGACCGAGATCTACCGCGACCGGCCGCAATTGCGCACCGCCTATGCGCTGGAGTCGGTGTTCGACGAATTGAGCTTCATCATCGGCCCGCCGCTGGCGGTGGGGCTGTGCGTGATCCTGTTCCCCGAGGCCGGTCCGCTCGGCGCGGCGCTGCTGCTGGGCCTGGGCGTGACCGCCTTCGTGCTGCAACGGGCCACCGCGCCGGCGGTGCAGCCGCGCGAGGCGGGCCGCGAATCGTCGGTATTGGGCGTGCCCCTGATGCGCCAGCTGACCGCCATGATGGCCGCCATGGGCGTCATTGTCGGCACCATCGACGTCATGAGCGTGGCCTTCGCCCGCCAGCAGGGCCTGCCGGCCGGCGCCAGCGTGGTGCTGTCGGCCTATGCCCTGGGCTCGTGCGTCGCCGGCCTGGCGTTCGGCGTGCTGAAATTCCAGATGCCGCTGGCACGCATGTTGGCCATTGCGGCCAGCGTGACCGCCTTCACCACCTTGCCGCTGCTGTGGGTGGGCGACCTGCTGACGCTGTCGCTAGGCGTGCTGCTGGCCGGCCTGTCGTTCGCGCCGACCATGATCATCGCCATGGCGATGGTGGAGGGCAGCGTACCGGGCCGCCGTCTCACCGAAGGCCTGACCTGGCTGGTGACGGGGCTGGGGGCCGGCGTCGCGGCGGGCGCCGCGCTGGCGGGCTGGATCGTCGACCGCCATGGCGTCGGCGCGGGCTTCTGGACCGCGGCGGGCGCGGGGGCGGTGGTGCTGCTGGTCGCGGTCTACGCGGCGCGCGGCGCCCGGCCCGCCACCGCGGCGGCCTGAGCGCGGCGGCCGCGGGCCCCTAGAATGCCGGTAACGCCGCGCCGCGGGGCGCGGCGTCCATAAGGAGCACGATCATGTCCCGAACCGTCGTCAATCCCGACACCGTCTTCAACACCGTGCAGTACGGCTTCAGCCAGGCCGTCATCGTCACGGGCCAGCGCCGCATGTTGCTGTCCGGCCAGGTCGGCGTCGATGCGCAGGAGCGCACCGTCGGCCCCGGCCTGCGCGAGCAGACCGATGCCGCGCTGGACAACATCGGGCGGGTGCTGGCCGCGGCGGGGGGCACGCTGGCGCAGGTCATCATGCTGCGCATCTACATCTGCGAAACGGCGCGCGAGGATCAGGAAGCGATCGCCCAGGCGCTGCGCGACCGCTTTCCGGTCGATCCGCCGCCGTCGTCCTGGATCATCGTCAGCGGCCTGTCGCTGCCCGAGTGGCTGGTCGAGATCGAGGCCGAGGCCATGCTGGACTGATCCGGCGCCAGGCGCGCCGCCGGCGCTCGCCTCAGGCGGACGCCTTGTCGCGCCACGGCGGCGCCGCGAAGGCCTCGCGCAGGTGGGCCAGGAAGCCGGCGGTGCGCGCCGGCAGCTCCTGGCGCGACTTGACCAGCGCCACCACGTTGGCTTCGGGCAGCGTCCAGCCCGACAGCAGCGGCACCAGGGCGCGGGTTTTCACATGCTCGGCCACATCCCATTCCGATCGCGCCACGATGCCGTGGCCGGCCAGGGCCCAGGCCACGGCGGCGGCGCCGGCGTTGCTGGACAGCACCGGCGCGATGCGCACGCCCACCGCCGGCCCGCGCCCGCGCTTGAAGCGCCACAGGGTCACGTCTTCCTCGTTCTCGCGCAGGGCGATGCAATCGTGTTCGCGCAGGTCCTCGGGCTTGGCGGGCGCGCCATGCCGCGCCAGATAGGCGGGCGAGGCGCACAGGATGCGCCGGTTCGGCGCCAGCGGATAGGCCACCAGCGTGGAATCGCGCAGTTCGCCGATGTGGATCATCACATCCCAGTCGTCGCTGGCCAGGCGCGGCGGTCCATCGGACAGGAGCAGGCTGGCGGTCACGTTCTCGCTTTCCTGGCGAAAATCGGCCACCAGCCCGGCGACGTAGCGCTGGCCGAAGCCCAGCGGCGCCACCACGCGCAGGTGGCCGGCCACCACGCCCCGCCGGCCTGCCAGCTCATCGACCAGGTCATTCAATTCGCCGCAGATCTGGCCGGCCCGCAGCGCCAGCAGCCGGCCTTCGTCGGTCAGCGCGGTGCCGCGTCCCGAGCGGTTGACCAGCCGCACGCCCAGGCGCTTTTCCAGCGCGTGCAGGCGCTGCGTCACGGCCGGCGGCGTCACGTCCAGCGCGCGCGCCGCCTGCGCCAGCGAGCTGGTGGCCGCCAGGCTCAGGAAAAACCGCAGGTCGTCCGTCGTAATCATTCAGAAACGCCTTAATGATTGATTAAGTCCTTATTAAACACGCAAGCCGCGTGGCGCGCCATACTGCGGGCATGCGGTCGCGTCCCGGGCGGCGCCCGCGTCAATTCTCTTTCATCCGCCCCTCCCGTTTCGCCGATACCGCCATGACCACAGCCTCCGCCACCCTCGATACGCTGGAAACGCCCTGCCTGCTGCTGGACGAAACCCGCATGACGCGCAATATCGAGCGCCTGAACGGCCTGATGGCCGGCCATGGCGTGCAATTGCGTCCGCATCTGAAGACGCCCAAGTCGATCGAGGTGGCGCGCCGCGTCATGACGCGTCCCGAGGGCCCGGCGGCCGTGTCGACGCTGCAGGAAGCCGAGCAATTCGCCGCCGCCGGCGTGACCGACCTGCTGTACGCGGTGGGCGTGGCGCCGGCCAAGCTCGGCCGCGTGCTGGCGCTGCGCCGCCAGGGCGTCGACCTGACCGTGGTGGTCGACAGCATCGATGCCGCCGAGGCGGTGGCCGCGCGCGCCCGGGAAGAGGGCGCCGCCATCCCCGCGCTGATCGAGATCGATTGCGACGGCCACCGCGCCGGCGTGCAACCGGGCCACACCGACCAGTTGCTGGCGATCGCGCGGACGCTGCATGCGGCGGACTGCCTGCGCGGCGTCATGACCCACGCCGGCGAGTCCTATGGCTGCCGCAGCGTGCAGGCGATCGCCGACATGGCGGAACAGGAACGCGCGGCCGCCGTCGGCTGCGCCGAGGCCATCCGCGCGGCGGGACTGCCGTGTCCGGTGGTCAGCGTGGGCTCGACGCCCACCGCGCATTTCGCCCGCAACCTCGAAGGCGTGACCGAAGTGCGCGCCGGCGTGTATGTGTTCTTCGATCTGGTCATGGCCGGGCTCGGCGTCTGCGGGGTGGACGACATCGCCGCCACCGTGCTGACCACGGTGATCGGCCACCAGCCCGACAAGGGCTGGATCCTGGTGGACGCGGGCTGGATGGCCATGTCGCGCGACCGCGGCACCGCCAGGCAGCCGGTGGACCAGTTGTACGGGCTGGTGTGCGATGCCGACGGCAAGGTCTACCCCGACCTGCTGCTGGCCGAAACCAACCAGGAGCAGGGCATCATCAAGCTGCGCGCCGGCAGCGGCGCCGCCTTGCCGGAACTGCCGCTGGGCGCCAAACTGCGCATCGTGCCAAACCATGCCTGCGCCACCTGCGCCCAGCACGACGCCTATGCGGTCGTGCGCGACGGCGACCGCCGTGTCGTGGCGCAATGGCAGCGCTTTCGCGGCTGGTAAGCCCGGCCGCTCCGCCAAAGGAATCGAGATGGACCTGATCCACACCCCCCCATGCCACGCCGCCGGCCGGCCACTATTCGCAGGCCGTGCGCGCCAATGGCTTCGTGTTCGTTTCCGGACAATTGGGATTCCTGCCCGCCGCCAAGCCGGGCGAACGGCCGCAGCTGGCGCAGGGCGTCGCCGCGCAGACCGAGGCCGCGCTGCGCAGCCTGGCCGCCATCCTGCAGGCCGCCGGCGCGTCGATGGCGTCGGTGGTCAATGTCACCGTCTACATTCCCGACGTCGGCCTCTGGAACGACGTGAACAGCGTCTACGAGCGCAGCTTCGGCGACCACAAGCCGGCCCGCGCGATCGTGCCCACGCGCGAATTGCACTATGGGGCGCTGGTGGAAATCAGCGCCGTCGCCGTCGTTCCCCAGGGTTGAACAAGGCGCCGGCGACGGTCTGGTCCGGATGCCGGTATCCAGCCTCGGGGACGGATGGGGCGCCTGCCCACCTATAATGCGGGCGCCGCAACATCCCAGGGGAGTCCGTCCGCATGCAGTACGAATACCTGTTCTGGTCCATGGCCGCCATGGTGGCGCCGGCATTGGTGGGCGGGTCGCTCTGCGGCCGCCTGCGTTCACCCGGCCGGGTGCTGGCGGGCGTGGCCGCGCTGGCCCTCGCGGTCTGCGCCAGCGTGGTGGCGCTGTCGCGATCGGCCGGTTTCGGCGATCAGGCGGCGATGCTGGCGATCGCCGCGTTCATGTTCAGCCTGGTGATCGGCGCCGCCGCCGCGTTGCTGACGCGGCGTATCCTGCGGCGCCGTTGAACGCTCATTCCTCGTCGTCGAAGTCCTCGTCCTCTTCGTCTTCCTCGTCCTGTTCCAGGGCGTCGTAGCCCTTCCAGGTGATGCGCCAGCGCGTGTCGCCCGCGGTCGCCGCGGTTTCGCTGATCTGCTTGACCAGGCCGGCGTCGGCCAGCAGGTCCAGGTGGTGCGCAATCAGTTGCAGACCTTGTTCCTGCGCGTGGGGCGCCAGGGCGGCCTCTTTGATGTCATGGGTGCTCAGGTTGGGGCCCGCCGCGTCGCGCAGGGCTCCCAGGATCGTGACGACCAGATCGAAATCGCGTTGCATGATGTCCGCCGTAGGGGGTTGGAGTGGAACAGCCCACAATAGCAGAGTTCCGTGGCGGCGACGCGACAGCCGGCCGGGTCGGGTTACAGTGCGGGATTACCGATCACAGATAGGCTGTATCAATGAAGAAACCCGCCGAGCGCGATTGCCTCGCCCTGGTCCCTGGCTACACCGGCCAGGCCGCCAAGCTGTTCCTGACGCGCACCGAGGAAGGCGCCATCGTTGGCGTCACCGTGTTCGACCTGCTGGGGCACATCAAGCAAGAGGGCGATGCCCAGGCCGCCGCCGACTGGGTGGCCAGCTGGCTCGCGCAAGAGGCCGACAACCGCAAGGCGCGCCGCACGCAACTGCTGGCCCAGATGTTCCTGTGCAAGCTGGTCGGCGACGAGAAGACCGTGTTCCTGGACGCCCAGAAGCCGCTGCTGGCCGCGCTCGCCGCGGCCGGGGTGCGCAGCCGTAGCGTGGCCGCCACGTCCGGCGCCGCCCGCCGCTCGCTGGGGCCGGCTGTCAGGAAGCCTTAGCATAAGGCTGTTATAGTCGCGCCTGGGCGTACACGCATCCGTGCGGGCGCGCCCAGGCGGGCCTGGCCCGCAAGTCAAGGAAGAGTGATCATGGAAATACTGAGTCGGCATGTTGCCGACGTGGCGGGCGGCGTTGAGCTGCACACAACGCTGGATGGCGAGAGCATCAGCGTCTATGTCGTGACCGATGTGGACGATCTCAACGCGATCGCCGACATCGTGCCCCCCGAGAAAGTCGAAGCCGGCGCGGACATACACGCCGCCAGTGTCGACAATGTTGATAATGCGCAAGAACAAATCGACCAAGTCCTGGAAAATATGAATCCCGGCGACGTGGCGGTTTTCCTTTGCTCGGGCCCCGATGCTTTCGGCGCGGCGCTCGATCTGTTGGGTTTACCTATCGACGAGTAAGCCTGACGGCAAACCAAAGTGCCCGTCCAAACGGCGTATGCATCCAATACGCTCTTTGGCGGCATTTAAATAAGCCTTGATTGTTTTTTTATGATGCGTGGGTGTTTACACCTATGCAGGACTTCTTTTTCCCTATGAAAACGTGCAAATTCTGTTCGCAGTTTCTCTTTGTTGCATTATTGGCACGTATTTTTTAGGATTATGTTGACTTGTGAGGGGAACATAACGATAGTGTCGGCACACGATCACAAGCGTTGCGATTTTCGTTCAGTGCCGTGCCTTTTCCGGCTCAGCGTTATTGTTCTACTGTCCCCTCCTTGATTGATTCGTGACCTCCGGGCATTTGCCCATTATCTCTAGGAAATACAGTATGGAAACCGGCGTCGTTAAGTGGTTCAATTCGGAAAAAGGCTATGGCTTCATCACCCCGGAAGCGGGTGGTAAGGACCTGTTCGCTCACTTCTCCGAAATTCAGGGCTCGGGCTTCAAGTCTCTGGAAGAGAACCAGCGCGTCAGCTTTGTGACGGCCAATGGCCCCAAGGGCCCGCAAGCCACGAAGATCCAGGTCCTGTAAGGTTCTGGCTTTTCGGAAAAGCCCCTTCGGGGGCTTTTTTGCATTTGGGCTCCGCGCGGTATCCTTGCCCCTGTCTCCCGCCGCACAGCCTGGCCGGACCCGCCATCGACAGAGGACGATCTCCATGACCCACCCTGGCCAAGCCCCCGCATCCCTGACGCCGCAGGACGTCGTCGCGTTCTGGCGCGACGCCGGGCCGCAGCAATGGTTCACCAAGGACGCGGCCTTCGACGAGCGCTTCCGCCAGCATTGCGGCGCCGCCCACATGGCCGCCGCCGCGCGCCAGCTGGATGCCTGGCTGGATGAGCCGGACGGCGCGCTGGCCCTGATGATCCTGCTGGACCAGTACCCCCGCAACGCCTACCGCGGCACGGCTCACATGTTCGCCACCGACCCGCTGGCGCTGCTGTTCGCCGAGCGCGCCATCGCTGCCGGCCATGACCTCGCCGTCGATCCGGCGCTGCGCCAGTTCTTCTACATGCCCTTCGAGCACGCCGAGACCGTGGCCGCGCAGAACCGGGCGGTCGCGTTGATGGAGCCGCTGGGCGCCGACGCGGTGCGCTGGGCCGTCCTGCACCGCGACATCATCAAGCGCTTCGGCCGCTTTCCCCATCGCAACGCCGCGCTGGGCCGGCAGACCACGCAGCCCGAGCAGGAGTTCCTGGAGGCCGGCGGCTTCTCCGGCTGACACGCGGCGGCGCGGCTGGCGACACGAGCGTATCCGCATGTATCGACGCATGGCGAGTTGAAAGACCGCGGGCGCCACGGCCGCGCGCCCGGCGCGGCGTCGGTGGCGCGATCACCGCATATTTGACGTTTTTCCGGGTTCGCCAATACACTGGGTTCAGCGAGATTTTCAAGAGACGCGGTCTGCGTTTAACTTGTCGCGGTCAGTGGTGCTGCGGTTGCTTTCCTCTCCCATCCTTGATCATCTGGCGCCCCGCGAGCAATCGCTTCTTTAGGTTCGAGGAAATTCCATGGCAACCGGCATCGTCAAGTGGTTCAACGCCGAAAAAGGGTATGGCTTCATCATGCCCGACGACGGCAGCAAGGATCTGTTCGCCCACTACTCGGAAATCCGCAGCGAAGGCTACAAGTCGCTGCAGGAAAACCAGCGCGTCACGTTCGAGGTCGGTACCGGCCCCAAGGGTCCCAGCGCCAAGAACATCAAGGTGGCGGCCTGAGTACAGGTCCGCGGCGGGCCGTCTCCGGCCGGCCGTAATAGAAAGCCCCGACACGCCAGTGCCGGGGCTTTTCTTTTCCCGCGCGGCGCGGGGCGTTCAGTGCTTGGGGTGCGACGGCGTGGACAGCTTGTCGACCAGGGCGATGCCCAGCGCCGACAGGATGAACAGCGCGTGGATGATGGTCTGCCACATCACGCCCGCCTCCGAGAAGCGCGCGTTGGGCGTGCCCAGCGTGCCCGCCTCGATGAAGGTGCGCAGCAGGTGGATCGACGAGATGCCGATGATGGCCATGGCCAGCTTGACCTTGAGGACACTGGCGTTGACGTGGCTGAGCCATTCCGGCTGGTCCGGGTGGCCTTGCAGGCGCAGGCGCGACACGAAGGTCTCGTAGCCGCCGACGATCACCATCACCAGCAGGTTCGAGATCATCACCACGTCGATCAGGCCCAGCACCAGCAGCATGATTTCCATTTCGCCGAAGCTGTTGGCGTGCGTCAGCAGATGCCAGAGTTCCTTCAGGAACAGCATCACGTAGACGCCCTGGGCGACGATCAGTCCCAGATAGAGCGGCAGTTGCAGCCAGCGCGAGCTGAAAATCAGGCTAGGCAGCAGGCCAAGACGGGGAGGGGTGTTGGGGGTCATGATGGGGGCGAGCCGTTATAGGGATACGGAAAAAGTGCGGCGGCAATTCTAACAATGCCGCGCTCTCCCGGCATTTGTTTTTGATGACGAATAGATGGCGGGGCAGGGGTACTTACCACGGTAAGAAGTCTTCCGCATGCCTTTTATGTAAGTGAAATTCGCATTTGCGAAACTCTGTGGCGAAACGGTTTGAGCGCTTTTGCCGTATATAGAATTGCCGCCTCACTCGAACAGAGTCAGTCAAGAGGAGTTTTTTCCATGAAGATCCGCTACACCGTTGCCGCGCTGGCCGTCGCACTTGCCCCTTATTCCGCGTCGCATGCCCTCGATATCGGGGGTCTGGTGGGCGCCGGCAGCAAGGTGGTGCAGGCCGCCACCCTGAGCGATGCCGAAATCAAGACCTTGTCGGACAAGGCTTGCGCGCAAAGCGATTCCCAGGAAAAGATTGCCGCCCCGGGCAGCAAGTACGACGTGCGCCTGCAGAAGATCGCCAAGCAGCTGGGCGGCACCGTCAACGGCCAGAAGGCCAACTACAAGGTCTACGTCACCAAGGACGTCAACGCCTGGGCCATGGCCAACGGCTGCATCCGCGTCTACAGCGGCCTGATGGACATGATGACCGACGACGAAGTGCTGGGCGTGGTCGGCCATGAAATCGGCCACGTGGCGCTGGGCCACAGCAAGAAGGCCATGCAGACCGCCTACACGGTCTCGGCCGCGCGCGACGCCGCCGGCGCCGCCGGTGGCGCCACGGTCGCCGCCCTGAACTCGTCGCAGCTGGGCGACCTGACCGAGAAGTTCATCAATGCGCAATTCTCGCAGTCGCAGGAAAGCGCCGCCGACGACTACTCGTTCGACCAGCTGCAAGCCAAGAAGCTGAACACCCGCGGCCTGGTGACGGCGTTCCAGAAGCTGGCCGAGCTGGACGGCGGCAAGAGCGATATGATGAGCTCGCACCCGTCTTCGGCCAAGCGCGCGCAGCACATCGAAGATCGCATCGCCAAGGCCAAATAAAGCGCCCTGGCGGGCAATTTGCCGCCCTTTCCGGGTGGAAAACGGGGCGCGAGCATCCGGGCTTATCCGGGTGCTCGCGCCCCTTTGCGTCAGGGGTCCGGAAGTTTCCGGTAAAATGCCGCGTTTATCCGCCCGTCATCTCATATCTTTCGGAAAATAGGTCTTTTAATGCAGCCTGTGGTTGAAACCCTCTCCGGCCTCGAGCGCCGTGTTGATCTGGCCGTCTCGGTGGCCGACGTCGAAAAGGAAGTCCAGGCGCAGTTGAAGCGCGTGGCCCGTACCGCCAAGGTTCCCGGCTTCCGTCCCGGCAAGGCGCCGCTCGCCATGCTCGAGCGCAGCCATGGCCCCGGCATCCGCTACGACGTGATCAACAGCCAGGTCGGCCGTGCATTCGAACAAGCCGTCGACGGCGCCAAGCTGCGCGTCGCTGGCGCCCCGAACCTGGAACCCAAGACGGAAGGCGTCGGCGAAGACACGCTGGCCTTCACCGCCACGTTCGAGGTCTACCCCGAAGTCGCCGTGCCGGATCTGTCGGCCCTGGCCGTGACCCGCTTCGAGACCGCCGTCACCGACGCCGAAGTGCAGCAGACCCTGGACGTCCTGCGCAAGCAGCGCGCCACGTTCGAAGCCCGTGAAGGCCGCGCCTCGCAAGACGGCGACCGTGTCACGCTGGACTTCGCCGGCACCATCGACGGCGTGCCGTTCGAAGGCGGCAAGGCCGAAGACTTCCCGTTCGTGCTCGGCCAAGGCCGCATGCTGCCGGAATTCGAAGAAGCCGCCCGCGGCCTGAAGGCTGGCGAAAGCAAGGTCTTCCCGCTCAAGTTCCCCGATGACTACCAAGGCAAGGAAGTCGCCGGCAAGACCGCCGAATTCACCATCACCGTCAAGGAAGTGGCTGAAGGCGTCCTGCCCGAGCTGAACGCCGAATTCGCCAAGTCGCTCGGCCAGGCCGAAGGCGACATCGAAAAGCTGAAGGCCGACATCCGCAGCAACATCGAACGCGAAGTCAAGGTGCGCTCGCAAGGCCGCACCAAGTCCAGCGTGATGGACGCCCTGGTCGAAGCCGGCAAGTTCGACGTGCCGAAGTCGCTGATCGACAACGACGTGCAAGGCCGCATCGCCGCCGCTCGCGAAGAGCTCAAGCAGCGTGGCGTGCCCAACGCCGAGTCGGTGCCGATCCCGGCCGAAGCCTTCTCCACCGAATCCGAGCGCCGCGTGCGCCTGGGCCTGCTGGTGTCGGAACTGGTCAAGCAAGCCCAGCTGCAAGCCAAGCCGGAACAGGTTCGCGCCCGCATCGAGGAATTCGCGGAAAACTACGAACAACCCGCCCAGGTTGTCAGCTATTACCTGGCCGACCGCCAGCGTCGTGCTGAAATCGAGGCTATCGTGCTCGAAGACAACGTCGTCGCGCACGTTCTGGAAAAGGCCAAGGTCACCGACGAAAAGGTGCCTTTCGATCAGTTGATGGGGATGGCGTAACACTATGCAGAGATTCACCGATTTCTATGCGGCAATGAATGGCGGGTCGTCGGTGACCCCCACCGGCCTGGGCTACATTCCCATGGTGATCGAGCAGTCGGGGCGCGGCGAACGCGCCTACGACATCTATTCGCGTCTGCTCCGCGAGCGGCTCATTTTCCTGGTGGGTCCGGTCAACGACGCGACGGCCAACCTGGTCGTGGCGCAGTTGCTGTTCCTGGAATCGGAGAATCCTGACAAGGACATTTCCCTGTACATCAACTCGCCTGGCGGGTCGGTGTACGCGGGCATGGCCATCTACGACACCATGCAGTTCATCAAGCCGGACGTGTCGACCCTGTGCACCGGCCTGGCGGCCAGCATGGGCGCCTTCCTGCTGGCGGCCGGCAAGAAGGGCAAGCGCTTCACCTTGCCCAACTCGCGCATCATGATCCACCAGCCCTCGGGCGGCGCCCAGGGCCAGGCCTCCGACATCCAGATCCAGGCTCGCGAGATCCTGGACCTGCGCGAGCGTCTCAATCGCATCCTGGCCGACAACACCGGCCAGTCGATCGAGCGCATCGCCCTGGACACGGAACGTGACAACTTCATGTCCGCCGAAGATGCGGTATCGTATGGACTGGTCGACAAGGTGATGACCTCCCGTTCGGAAGGCTGACTTCCCGGTTGAGTCCCACCCGCTGTTGCCATGTTTGAGTAAGCGCCGGGCCCTTCACCCGGTCCGGCGCTTCTTTACCTGAGATACGAATACATATGCCAGAAAAAAAGGGATCGGCAGACGCTAAAGTGCTGCATTGCTCGTTTTGCAATAAAAGCCAGCACGAAGTCCGCAAGCTGATCGCGGGTCCGTCCGTATTCATCTGCGATGAATGCATCGACCTGTGCAACGACATCATCCGCGAGGAAGCGCAGGCGACCGCGCGCGCGGCGATTCGTTCCGAGCTGCCCACTCCGGCTGAAATCAAGACGTTCCTCGACCAGTACGTGATCGGGCAGAGCTCGCCCAAGCGCATGCTGGCGGTGGCCGTCTACAACCACTACAAGCGCATCCGCCACGGCGAGATCAAGGGCGACGAAGTCGAGCTGTCCAAGAGCAACATCATGCTGATCGGCCCCACCGGGTCGGGCAAGACGCTGCTGGCGCAGACCCTCGCGCGCATGCTGAATGTGCCGTTCGTCATGGCCGACGCCACCACGCTGACCGAAGCCGGTTACGTCGGTGAAGACGTCGAGAACATCATTCAGAAGTTGCTGCAGAACTGCAACTACGAAGTCGAGAAGGCGCAGCGCGCCATCATCTACATCGATGAAATCGACAAGATTTCCCGCAAGTCCGACAACCCGTCCATCACCCGCGACGTGTCGGGCGAGGGCGTGCAGCAGGCCCTGCTCAAGCTGATCGAAGGCACGGTGGCCTCGGTGCCGCCGCAGGGCGGGCGCAAGCACCCCAACCAGGACTTCGTCCAGGTCGACACGACCAACATCCTGTTCATCGTCGGCGGCGCCTTCGACGGGCTGGAAAAGGTCATCCGCGACCGCACCGAAAAGTCCGGCATCGGCTTCTCGGCCGCCGTGCGCGCCAAGTCCGAGCGCGGCGTGGGCGAGCTGTTCTCCGAGGTCGAGCCCGAAGACCTGATCAAGTTCGGCCTGATCCCCGAACTGGTCGGCCGCCTGCCGGTGGTCGCCACGCTGGACGAGCTCGACGAGGCTGCCCTGGTGCAGATCCTCACCGAGCCCAAGAACGCCCTGCTCAAGCAATTCCAGAAGCTGTTCGCCATGGAAGGCGCCGAGCTGGACGTGCGCCCCGCGGCGCTCAAGGCCATCGCCCGCAAGGCGCTCAAGCGCAAGACCGGCGCCCGCGGCCTGCGTTCCATCATCGAGCAGGCCCTGCTCGACACCATGTATGACCTGCCGTCGCAAGGCAACGTCAAGCGCGTGGTGCTCGACGAAGGCGCGATCGAAGGCGAGGGCAAGCCCTTGCTGATCTACGCCGACGAAGAGGGGACGGCCGAAAAGCCCGAGCGCGGAGAAGTCCGCGATGCCGCGGCCTGACGGATGTTTCAAAAAAACCCGTTTCCGTAACGGGTTTTTTTGTCTCCGGCGCCTGATTGAACGCACACTGCCAGGGTGTGTCCAATAAAACGGGATACCGGCCGCCGATTTTTTTGCCGTTTTGTTTATCCGGCCGCCGGGACCTTGAATTTTCGGCTATTGTTCCCATAACAGACGTAACCGACGGGGCTGTCCGGGTATACCCGGTCATCCTGTCCCCGATACGCCGAGTCATACCGAGGAACCTCCTATGTCTGCCAGCCAGACCCTGCCTTCCGACCCGATCGACCTTCCCCTGCTGCCGCTGCGCGACGTCGTGGTGTTCCCGCACATGGTCATCCCGCTGTTCGTCGGCCGTCCGCGCTCCATCCGCGCGCTCGAGGTTGCGATGGAAGCGGGCAAGAGCATCATGCTTGTGGCCCAAAAATCCGCCGGCAAGGATGATCCCACTCCCGAAGACGTCTACGAGATCGGCTGCGTTGCCGGCATCCTGCAGATGCTCAAGCTGCCCGACGGCACCGTCAAGGTGCTGGTCGAAGGCACCCAGCGCGCCCGCATCAACAGCATCGAGGACGCCGATTCGCACTTCACTTGCCAGGTCACCCCGATCGAGCCGGACGCCGTCCAGGGCTCCGAGACCGAGGCCCTGCGCCGCGCGATCGTCGCCCAGTTCGAGCAATACGTAAAACTCAACAAGAAGATCCCCCCGGAGATCCTGACCTCGCTCGCCGGTATCGATGACGCCGGCCGCCTGGCCGACACGATCGCCGCGCATCTTCCGCTGAAACTCGAGCAGAAGCAGAAGATGCTCGAGATCGTCGGCACCTCCGAGCGCCTCGAAGGCCTGCTCACGCAGCTGGAAACCGAAATCGACATCCTCCAGGTCGAGAAGCGGATCCGCGGCCGCGTGAAGAAGCAGATGGAAAAGAGCCAGCGCGACTACTACCTGAATGAGCAGGTCAAGGCCATTCAGAAAGAGTTGGGCGAAGGCGAAGAGGGCGCCGACATCGAGGAGCTCGAAAAGAAGATCATCGCCGCGCACATGCCCAAGGAGGCACGCAAGAAGGCCGATGCCGAGCTCAAGAAGCTCAAGCTCATGTCGCCCATGTCGGCCGAAGCCACCGTGGTGCGCAACTACATCGATACGCTCATCAACCTCCCCTGGAGGAAGAAGAGCAAGATCAACAACTCCATCTCCAACGCCGAGACCGTGCTCGACAACGACCACTACGGCCTGGAGAAGGTGAAGGAACGCATCCTCGAATATCTCGCCGTGCAGCAGCGCGTCGACAAGGTCAAGGCGCCGATCCTGTGCCTGGTCGGTCCTCCTGGGGTCGGCAAGACCTCGCTGGGCCAGTCCATCGCCAAGGCCACGAACCGCAAGTTCGTGCGCATGGCCCTGGGCGGCGTGCGCGACGAAGCCGAGATCCGCGGCCACCGCCGTACGTACATCGGCTCGATGCCCGGCAAGATCGTCCAGAACATGTCGAAGGTCGGCGTGCGCAATCCCCTGTTCCTGCTCGATGAAATCGACAAGCTGGGCATGGATTTCCGCGGCGATCCCTCGTCGGCGCTGCTCGAAGTGCTGGACCCGGAACAGAACCACACGTTCCAGGACCACTACATCGAAGTCGACTTCGACCTGTCGGACGTCATGTTCGTGGCCACCAGCAACACGCTGAACATTCCGCCGGCCCTGCTGGACCGCATGGAAGTGATCCGCCTGTCCGGCTACACCGAGGAAGAAAAGATCCACATCGCCCGCGACCATCTGCTGCCCAAGCTGATGAAGAACAACGGCGTCAAGGATACCGAGCTGACCGTCGATGACAGCGCGCTGCGAGACATCGTGCGCTACTACACCCGCGAAGCCGGCGTGCGTGCGCTCGAACGCGAGGTGGGCAAGATCTGCCGCAAGGTGATCAAGCAGTTGCTGACCCAGAGCGATCGCGCCAAGGCCGAAGGCAAGACCTTCGAACTCAAGCCGGTCAACGTCACGGGCGACAACCTCAGCGATTACCTCGGCGTGCGCCGCTACACCTTCGGCATGGCCGAAAAGGAAAACCAGATCGGTCAGGTGACCGGCCTGGCCTGGACGGAAGTCGGTGGCGACCTGCTCGCGATCGAAGTGGCGGACATGCCCGGCAAGGGCGTGATCCAACGCACCGGCTCGCTCGGCGACGTGATGAAGGAATCGGTCGAGGCGGCCCGCACGGTGGTGCGCTCGCGGGCGCGTCGCCTGGGCTTTGCCGACAGCGTGTTCGAGAAGCACGACATGCACGTGCACGTGCCGGAAGGCGCGACGCCCAAGGACGGCCCGTCCGCCGGTATCGCGATCACCACGGCCATGGTGTCGGCCCTGTCGCGCATCCCGGTGCGCGCCGACGTCGCCATGACCGGCGAGATCACGCTGCGTGGCGAAGTCCTGCCGATCGGTGGCCTGAAGGAAAAGCTGCTGGCCGCCCACCGCGGTGGCATCAAGACGGTCTTGATCCCGGAAGAAAACGTCAAGGACTTGGCGGAGATCCCGGACAACGTCAAGAACCATCTCGAGATCGTGCCGGTCCGCTGGATCGACAAGGTGCTGGAACTGGCCCTGGAACGCCTGCCGGAGCCGCTGGCTGAAGACGAAGCGGTCAAGGAACCGCTGGTCGCCAAGCCGGCCGAACCGGGCTCGACGGATCCCGTGCTCAAGCACTGATGCCTGGCCCGAGGCGCCCCTTTGCACAAGGGGCGCCCGCAAAAAGAAACCCCGCGCAAGCGGGGTTTCTTTTTTGGCGCGGCGATCGAGCCGGCGCCGGATCGGTAGCAGGGAATTCAGTGCAGCGTGTGCGGCCGGATCAGCCCGACCGCGATGCCTTCCAGCGCGAATTCCTGGTCGGCCTCGACCACGATGACATTGAAATCGGGGTTCTCGGGCAGCAGTTCGATGCGGCCGTTCTGGCGCTGCAGGCGCTTGACGGTGACGTCGTCACCCAGCCGCGCCACCACGATCTGGCCGTTGCGGGCCTCGGACACCTTCTTGACGGCCAGCAGGTCGCCTTCGAGGATGCCGGCGTCGCGCATGCTCATGCCGCGCACCTTGAGCAGGTAGTCGGGGGCCTGCGCGAACAGGCTGGTATCGACGCCGATCTCGCGTTCGACGTGCTCGGCCGCCAGGATCGGGCTGCCGGCGGCCACGCGGCCCACCAGCGGCAGCAGCAGCTGCGCCAGGCCGGGCAGGGGCAGCGGCGCCTGGGTCTGGGCGGGCGAGGCGTCCTTCAGGCGGATGCCGCGCGAAGCGCCGGCCGTGAGCTCGATGGCGCCCTTGCGGGCCAGCGCCTTCAGATGGTCTTCGGCCGCATTGGGCGAGCGGAATCCGAGGGCCTGGGCGATCTCGGCGCGGGTGGGCGGAAAGCCGGTGCGCGCGACGGTCTGCCGGATGAGGTCCAGGATTTGCTGTTGACGATCAGTGAGTTTGCTGGCCATGGCGATGATCCGTTGGTGAGTCGGACTGTACATATATACAGCGGCATTCTGGGGGACATAACGCAAAAATGCAAGCGTTGATCGGCCCGGTAATGTGACAGGCAATGAAAACGGGACCCGAAGGTCCCGTTTGAGGGTGTTGCTGGCGGTGTGTCTTACAGCACCGCGGCGATGCCCTTGGCCACCTGGTCGATGTTGCCGCTGTTGAGCGCGGCGACGCAGATGCGACCGCTGGAGACGGCGTAGACGCCGTGCTCTTCGCGCAGGCGATCCACCTGGGCCGAGGTCAGGCCCGAGTAGGAGAACATGCCGCGCTGCTCCAGCACGAAGCTGAAGTCCTGCTTGCCGCCGTGTTCCTTGATCTTCTCGACCAGCTGCTTGCGCATCAGGCGGATGCGGTCGCGCATGGCGCCGAGTTCCTCTTCCCACATGGCGAACAGCTCGGGCGAGTTCAGCACGGTGGAGACGATCGTGCCGCCATGGGTGGGCGGGTTGGAGTAGTTGGTGCGGATGACGCGCTTGAGCTGGCTCAGCACGCGGGCGGCTTCGTCCTTGCTGCCGGCCACGACCGTCAGGGCGCCGACGCGCTCGCCGTACAGCGAGAACGACTTCGAGAACGACGAGCTGATGAACATCGTCAGGTCGAGGTCGGCGAACAGGCGCACGACCGCGGCGTCTTCGCGCAGGCCTTCGCCGAAGCCCTGGTAGGCGATGTCCAGGAACGGCACCAGCTTGTTTTCCTTGACGACCGCGGCGATCTGCTTCCATTGGTCGAAGGTGGGGTCGACGCCGGTCGGGTTGTGGCAGCAGGCGTGCAGCACGACCACGGTGTTGGCCGGAGCGGCCTTCAGGGCGGCCAGCATGCCGTCGAAGTTCAGGCCGCGGGTGGCGGCGTCGTAGTAGGCGTAGGTGCCGACTTCGAAGCCGGCGCGTTCGAACAGCGCGCGGTGGTTTTCCCAGCTGGGATCGCTGATCAGGACCTTGGAGGTCGGCAGCAGCTGGCGCAGGAAGTCGGCGCCGATCTTGAGCGCGCCGGTGCCGCCCAGGGCCTGGGTGGTCAGGACGCGGCCGGCGGCGGCCAGCGGGGAATCCTTGCCGATCAGCAGGGCTTGCGCGCCCTGGTTGTAGCCGGCGATGCCTTCGATCGGCAGGTAGCCGCGGGCGGCGGCGGCCTCGATGCGGGCGATTTCCGCCTTGCGCACGGCGCCCAGCAGGGGAATGCGACCCTGGTCGTCGTAGTACACGCCCACGCCCAGATTGACTTTACCGGGGCGGGTGTCCGCGTTGTATTGTTCGTTCAGACCAAGAATGGGGTCGCGCGGCGCGAGTTCGACGGAATCGAAAAGGGTGCTCATGGGACTCTGCTGAGGGTGAGTGGACGCAGTCGGAAGTGCTGTGGATAATGGGGGGTTTACCCTGGGAACAGTCTAGCATGCCTAAGAGCGCAATAGACCCGAGCGCGGCGGGTGCCGCAGCCATTGGCGCCGTCACCGACGGGGCGGCCGATACGGCCCCTGGCGCTGCCGCGGCGGCCCCAGGCCCGGGGTTCATCGATTACCCCGACAGCCCGTTTCACCTGTACCAACCGTATCCGCCCGCCGGCGACCAGCCGGGCGCAATAGAGGGACTGATCCAGGGCGTGCAGGACGGCCTGATGTACCAGACCCTGCTGGGCGTGACCGGTTCGGGCAAGACCTACACCATGGCCAACGTCATCGCCCAGTTGGGGCGGCCGGCGCTGGTGCTGGCGCCCAACAAGACGCTGGCGGCGCAGCTGTACGCGGAAATGCGCGAGTTCTTCCCCAAGAACGCGGTGGAGTACTTCGTCTCGTACTACGACTACTACCAGCCCGAGGCCTACGTGCCGACGCGCGACCTGTTCATCGAAAAGGACTCGTCGATCAACGAGCACATCGAGCAGATGCGCCTGTCGGCCACCAAGAGCCTGCTGGAACGTCGCGACACCATCATCGTCGGCACGGTGTCGTGTATCTACGGTATCGGCAACCCCGGCGACTACCACGCGATGGTGCTGATCCTGCGCGCCGGCGACCAGATCTCGCGGCGTGAGATCCTGGCGCGGCTGGTGGCCATGCAGTACACCCGCAACGACGCCGAATTCACGCGCGGCGTGTTCCGCGTGCGCGGCGAGACCATCGACATCTTCCCGGCGGAAAGCGCCGAACTGGCGCTGCGCCTGACGCTGTTCGACGACGAGATCGAAAGCCTCGAGCTGTTCGACCCGCTGACCGGCCGCATCCGCCAGAAGCTGCCGCGCTTCACGGTCTATCCCGGTTCGCACTATGTGACGCCGCGCGACACCGTGCTGCGCGCCATCGAGACCATCAAGGAGGAGCTGCGCGAACGCACCAAGCGCTTCGTCGACGACGGCCATCTGGTCGAGGCCCAGCGCCTGGAGCAGCGCACCCGCTTCGACCTGGAAATGCTGCAGGAACTGGGCTTCTGCAAGGGCATCGAGAACTACTCGCGCCATCTGTCGGGCGCCGCGCCCGGCGAGCCGCCGCCCACGCTGATCGACTACCTGCCGGGCGACGCGCTGATGTTCATCGACGAGAGCCACGTCACCATCGGCCAGCTCAGCGCCATGTACCGGGGCGACCGCTCGCGCAAGGAAACCCTGGTGCAGTATGGCTTCCGCCTGCCGTCGGCGCTGGACAACCGGCCGCTCAAGCTCGAGGAGTTCGAGGCCCGCATGCGCCAGTGCGTGTTCGTGTCGGCCACGCCCGCGGCCTATGAAAAGGAACACGCCGACAACGTGGTCGAGCAGGTGGTGCGGCCCACCGGCCTGGTCGATCCGATCGTCGAGGTGCTGCCGGCCCGCACCCAGGTCGATGATCTGCTGGGGCAGATCAAGGTCCGCACGGGGCAGGGCGACCGCGTGCTGGTCACCACCCTGACCAAGCGCATGGCCGAGGACCTGACCGACTTCCTGACCGAGCACGGCGTGCGGGTGCGCTATCTGCACTCCGATATCGACACCGTCGAACGCGTGGAAATCATCCGCGACCTGCGCCTGGGCACGTTCGACGTGCTGGTGGGCATCAACCTGCTGCGCGAGGGCCTGGATATTCCGGAAGTGTCGCTGGTGGCCATCCTGGATGCCGACAAGGAAGGCTTCCTGCGTTCCGAGCGCAGCCTGATCCAGACGATCGGGCGCGCCGCGCGCAACCTGAACGGCCACGCCATCCTGTACGCCGACCGCATCACCGATTCGATGCAGCGCGCCATGGAGGAAACCAGCCGTCGCCGCGCCAAGCAGCTGCAGTTCAACGCCGACCATGGCATCACCGCCCGTGGCGTGCATAAGGCGGTGCGCGAACTGATCGACGGCATCGTCGCGCCGGTGCAGCACGACGCGCTCGAAGCCGCGGTGCCGGCCGAATTGCTCAAGGACGAGAAGGCCCTGGCGCGCGAAATCAAGCGCCTGGAAAAGCTGATGATGGACCATGCCCGCAACCTCGAGTTCGAGCAGGCCGCCGCCGCCCGCGACGCCCTGACGGCGTTGAAGCAGCGGGTGCTGCTGGACGGCGCGGTATGAACGCAATCCGTATCTAAACGTATCTTTTCGCTGACAACATGCTGAATATTGGAAGAAGTCATCATGTTGTCAGCGGATGTCCGAAATTTGCGCGAATGACGCATCCGCAGCCTTCCGGGGCGTCTCAGATATAGATGTTAACTATATGATTTATTGGCGTTATTTTCGGGTCCGGGCTGGCTTGTAACGGATGGCGAAACCACAAAAAAAGCTTGCCTTATCTCGGGTTTTCCCGCACACTTACTCCCATGATGACCAAGGTACTTTTCGTTTGCATGGGCAATATCTGTCGCTCGCCGAGCGCAGAGGGCGTGTTTCGCCATTTGGTGAACGACGCGGGTTTGGGCGATGTGGTTCGCATCGACTCCGCGGGCACGCACGCGTTTCACATCGGCGAGGCGCCTGATGCCCGGGCGCAGGCCGCAGCGCGCAAGCGCGGCTACGAGATCACGCACTGTGAGGCCCGCCAGGTCACCGCGGAAGACTTCCGCGACTTCGACCTCATCCTCGCCATGGATTGGGACAATCTGTCCGCCATGCGGCAACAGTGCCCCAAGGCGTACCAGCACAAGCTGATGCTGCTGATGCGCTTCGCCAATGAGTTCGAAGAGGCTACCGTGCCCGATCCGTACTACGGCGGTGCCGACGGCTTCGGCAAGGTGCTGGACTACCTCGAAGACGCCTGTCAGGGCGTGCTCGAACTGGTCCGCAAGCGCGCTACCCAATACCAGGCGGCTTGATCCCCTGTGCGCCGGGGCGCCCTGCGGGGCGCCTGGCCGATTGGCAGTGAAAAGAACCGCGCGACAGCGCGGTTTTTTCTAGCCGGGAGCCATACCAAATTACTCGGGAATTTGCTATACTTGAGCCAATTACTCGGGTATTGACCGCCGGATTCGCCGGCGGCCATTGCCGAATCACAGGGAATTCACCATGCGGCTAACTACCAAAGGGCGTTTCGCCGTGACTGCCATGATCGATCTGGCTATGCGGCAGCATAGCGGCCCGGTCACTCTTGCGGCCATCAGCCAGCGTCAGAATATTTCGCTTTCCTATCTGGAACAGCTGTTCGGGAAACTGCGCCGCCACGAACTCGTGGACAGCGTGCGCGGCCCCGGCGGCGGTTACTCGCTCGCCCGCCTGGCGCGCAACGTGACCGTGGCCGACATCATCTTCGCCGTCGACGAACCGCTGGACGCGACCAGCTGCGGCGGCAAGCGGGACTGTACGAGCGGCAACGACGGCAAGCCTGGCAAGTGCATGACGCATGAACTCTGGGCCACGTTGAATCGCAAGATGGTCGATTACCTGGATTCGGTGTCGCTGCAAGATCTGGTCGATCAGCAGCGCGTGCGCCAATTGCAGGAAGCCAACAATCAAGCGCAGGCCTGCGCGGTGCGCGTGAATCGGGTGGGAGGCACCAATAACGCCGCCAATGCCCCGACCACCACCGTCGCGGCCAATGCCACCGTATAAGCAGTAGGAGTTGTAGATATGACCACCCGCCCGATTTACCTGGACTACTCGGCCACGACCCCGGTCGACCCGCGCGTCGTCGAAAAGATGGTGCCCTGGCTGTACGAAAGCTTTGGCAACCCCGCTTCGCGCAGCCACTCGTTCGGCTGGGAAGCCGAAGACGCCGTCGAACGTGCCCGCGAGGAAGTCGCCAAGCTGGTGAACGCCGATCCGCGCGAAATCGTCTGGACCTCCGGCGCCACCGAGTCGGACAACCTGGCCATCAAGGGCGCCGCCAACTTCTACGCCGAGCGCGGCAAGCACATCATCACCATCAAGACCGAGCACAAGGCCGTGCTCGACACCTGTCGTGAACTCGAGCGCCAGGGCTTTGAAGTGACCTACCTGGACGTCAAGGACAACGGCCTGATCGATCTGGACGTCTTCAAGGCGGCGCTGCGGCCCGACACCGTGCTGGTGTCGGTGATGATGGTGAACAACGAAATCGGCGTCATCCAGGACATCGAAGCCCTGGGCGAGATCTGCCGCGAGAAGGGCATCATCTTCCACGTCGACGCCGCGCAAGCCACCGGCAAGGTCGAGATCGACCTGCAGAAGCTGAAGGTCGACCTGATGGCGTTCTCGGCCCACAAGACCTACGGCCCCAAGGGCATCGGCGCGCTGTACGTGCGCCGCAAGCCGCGTGTGCGCATCGAAGCGCAGATGCACGGCGGCGGCCACGAGCGCGGTTTCCGCTCGGGCACGCTGGCCACGCACCAGATCGTCGGCATGGGCGAGGCCTTCCGCCTGGCCCGTGAAGAAATGGGCACCGAAAACGAGCGCATCCGCATGCTGCGTGATCGCCTCTGGGCTGGCCTGTCGCAGATCGAAGAGGTCTACCTCAACGGCGACATGGACCACCGCGTGCCGCACAACCTGAACGTCAGCTTCAACTATGTCGAAGGCGAGTCCCTGATCATGGCGATCAAGGAACTGGCCGTGTCCAGCGGTTCGGCCTGCACCTCGGCCAGCCTGGAACCTTCCTACGTGCTGCGCGCTCTGGGCCGCAACGACGAGCTGGCGCACAGCTCGATCCGCTTCACGCTGGGCCGCTTCACCACCGAGCAGGAAGTCGACTACACCATCGAACTGCTCAAGAGCCGTGTCGGCAAGCTGCGCGATATGTCGCCGCTGTGGGAAATGGCCAAGGAAGGCATCGATCTGAATACCGTGCAGTGGGCCGCGCACTAAGCGCCCGCGCCAAAGAATACGTGGAGAACTAACATGTCTTACAGCACCAAAGTCCTGGATCACTACGAAAACCCGCGCAACGTCGGTTCGTTCGACAAGTCGGACGACTCGGTGGGCACCGGCATGGTCGGCGCGCCGGCCTGTGGCGACGTCATGAAGCTGCAGATCAAGGTGAACGAAGCCGGCGTCATCGAAGACGCGCGCTTCAAGACCTATGGCTGTGGCTCGGCCATCGCCTCCAGCTCGCTCGTGACCGAATGGGTCAAGGGCAAGACGCTGGACGAAGCGATGAACATCCGCAACACGCAGATCGCCGAAGAACTGGCCCTGCCGCCCGTGAAGGTGCACTGCTCGATCCTGGCCGAAGACGCGATCAAGGCCGCCGTGCAGAACTACAAGGAAAAGCATTCGGTTCCGGCCGAAGCTGTTGCGAGCTGAACATGTCCGTTACCCTGACCCAACAGGCCGCCACCCACATCGGCCGCTACTTGCAAAAGCGCGGCAAGGGGATCGGCTTGCGCCTCGGCGTTAGGACGACGGGTTGTTCCGGCATGGCCTACAAGCTGGAGTACGTGGACGACGCGGCGCCCGAGGACGAGGTGTTCGAGAGCTTCGGCGTGAAGGTGTTCGTCGATCCCAAGAGCCTGGCCTACCTGAACGGCACCGAGCTCGACTACGCCCGCGAAGGCCTGAACGAAGGCTTCAAGTTCCGCAACCCCAACGAGAAGGCGACCTGCGGCTGCGGCGAGTCGTTCACGGTGTAAGTCTTGGCTGGAGACGATCACTTCAGCCTGTTCGGCTTGCCGTCACGCTTCGACCTGGACGCCCAGGCGCTGGAATCGGCGTGGCGCACCGTCGCCGCGCAGGTGCATCCCGACCGCTTTGCCACCGCCAGTCCCGCGGAACGCCGCGTGGCCATGCAGTGGGCGGCGCGCGCCAATGAGGCCTACCGCCAGTTGCGCGATCCGCTGTTGCGGGCGCGCTATCTGTGCGAGCAGGCCGGCGTGGATCTGCAGACCGAGAGCAATACGTCGATGGACACGGCTTTCCTGATGCAGCAGATGACCTGGCGCGAAATGATGGACGATGCGCGCGACGACGCCGGCGTCCTGGCCGCGCTGCGGACCGAGCTGGAGGAAGCCCGGCAGCAGATGCGCACGGTGTTGACGCACCTGCTGGACGAACAGCGCGACTACGCCGCCGCGGGTCTCAAGGTGCGGGAATGGATGTTCGTGGAGAAGCTGGCGCAAGAGCTGGCCCACGCCCATCCCGATTCCTAGCCAACGGGACCGGGCAAGGCCCGGCCGCGAGGCGACCCGGACTTCGCCGCCTACTGAGTAGAAAAGAACAATCATGGCCTTATTGCAGATATCCGAGCCCGGCGAATCGCCCGCGCCGCACCAGCGCAAGCTGGCGGTGGGGATCGACCTGGGCACCACCAATTCCCTGGTTGCCGCGGTGCGCAGCAGCGTTGCCGAAGTCCTGCCCGATGCGCAGGGCCATGTGCTGCTGCCCTCGGCGGTGCGCTATTTTCCCGGCGGCAAGGTCACGACGGGCCGCGAGCCCCTGGCGCAGCAGGCCGAGGATCCGCTGAACACGGTGGTGTCGGTCAAGCGTTTCATGGGCCGTTCGCTGGAAGAGGCGCGCGCCACGCGCGCGCCGTACGAATTCGTGGATGCGCCCGGCATGGTGCGCATCCGCACGGCGCAGGGCGACCTGAGCCCGGTGGAAGTGTCGGCGCAGATCCTGGCGGTGCTGCGCCAGCGCGCCGAGGACGTGCTGGGCGACGACCTGGTGGGCGCCGTCATCACGGTGCCTGCCTATTTCGACGACGCCCAGCGCCAAGCCACCCGTGACGCCGCGCGCCTGGCCGGCCTGAACGTGCTGCGCCTCTTGAACGAGCCGACCGCCGCGGCGATCGCCTACGGCCTGGATAATGCCGCCGAAGGCGTGTATGCCGTCTATGACCTGGGCGGCGGCACTTTCGATATTTCCATCCTGCGGTTGACGCAGGGCGTGTTCGAAGTGATCTCGACCGGCGGCGATACCGCGCTGGGCGGCGATGATTTCGATTCGCTCATTGTCGATCACGTGGTGGCGGCCGCGGGCGCCACCGACCTGACACACGCCGACCGGCGCGGCCTGCTGATGGCGGCGCGCGCGGCGCGCGAGGCGCTGTCGGACGCGCAGGACGCCACGCTGAAACTGACGCTGGCCAACGGCCAGGTCATCGATCACACGCTGACCCGCACCCAGTTCGAGGCGCTGGCGCAGCCGCTGGTGCAGCGCACGCTGGAGAGCGCGCGCCGGGCGCTGCGCGACGCCGCGCTGAAACCCGCCGACGTGCGTGGCGTGGTGATGGTGGGCGGCGCCACGCGCATGCCGGTGGTGCGCGCCGCGGTCGGCGAGATGTTCGGCGCCGAGCCGCTGACCGATCTGGATCCGGACCAGGTGGTGGCGCTGGGCGCCGCGCTGCAGGCCAATCTGCTGGCCGGCAACCGCGCGCCGGGCGAGGACTGGCTGTTGCTGGACGTGACGCCGCTGTCGCTGGGCCTGGAAACCATGGGCGGGCTGGTCGAGCGCGTGATTCCGCGCAATAGCACCATTCCGGTGGCGCGCGCGCAGGAATTCACGACGTTCAAGGATGGCCAGACGGCCATGAGCATCCACGTGCTGCAGGGCGAGCGCGACCTGGTGACGGATTGCCGTTCGCTGGCGCGCTTCGAACTGCGCGGGATTCCGCCGATGGTGGCGGGCGCCGCGCGCATCCGCGTGACGTTCCAGGTGGACGCGGATGGCCTGTTGAGCGTGACCGCGCGTGAACAGAGCACGGGCGTGGAAGCGGCGGTGTCGGTCAAGCCTTCGTATGGCCTGAGCGACGACGAAGTCGCGCGCATGCTGGCCGATAGCGTGGCGCAGGCCGACAACGATGCCCGCGCCCGCATGCTGCGCGAGCAGCAGGTGGAAGCGCGCCAGCTGGTCGAATCGGTGCAGGCCGCGCTGGCGGTGGACGGCGACCTGCTGAACGCAGAGGAACGCCAACGGGTCGATGAATGCCTGCAGGCGGCCGCCCGCGCCCAGGAGGCGCAGGACGTGGACGCGGTGAAGGCCACGGTCGAGGCCCTGTCGGCCGCGACCGATGAATTCGCCGCGCGCCGCATGGACCGCAGCATCCGCGCCGCGCTGGCCGGCCGCAAACTTGACGAAATCGCCTGATAAGAAGCTATGCCGAAACTGACTGTACTGCCTCATCCCGACTACTGCCCCGAGGGCGCCGTGATCGAGGACGCGCCCAAGGGCGTGTCGATCTGCCGCGTCCTGCTGGACAACCACATCGACATCGAACACGCCTGCGAGCTGTCGTGCGCGTGTACGACCTGTCACGTGGTGGTCAAGCAGGGTTATGCATCGCTGGAAGACGCGACCGACGACGAAGAGGATCTGCTGGACAAGGCCTGGGGCCTGACGCCGACCTCGCGCCTGTCGTGCCAGGCATTGGTGACGGACGCCGACCTGACGGTGGAGATTCCCAAGTACACCATCAACCACGCGAAAGAGGGCCATTGATGAAGTGGACCGATACTTACCAGATCGCCGAGGCGCTGGCGGATACGCATCCGGATGTCGACCCCAAGACGCTGCGTTTCACGCAGCTGCGCGAATGGGTGCTGGCCTTGCCGGGCTTCAATGACGACCCGGAACGCAGCGGCGAGAAGATCCTGGAGGCCATCCAGATGGCCTGGATCGACGAGGCCGACTGATCCTGGCGCGAAACGCTCCCCTCGGGGAGCGTTTTTTGCATTGGGGCCGCGCACGCGGGGTATCATCAAGGCTCTCTTCGTTGTCCTTGCCCTGAGTCTACCGATGCCCGCTGCTCCCCTGCGCTTTGGCCTGGCCGCCAACCGGCTGCACCATGAATCGCCCGATGCCGCCTTGTTCACCTGGCTGCGGGCCTGTTCGTCCACCATCCGCGAACTGGGCGTGCAGTTGCATACCGTGGGCCGCACCCACGATGCCATCGTGCGCGAGGGCATGCTGCAAGGCTATTCCGGCCTGATCCGCTATCCGTATGGCCGCGAAGGCGGGCTGATGAAGCTGGTGGCGCGCGTGACCGAGGGCCGCGATGGGCAGGAGCCGTTCGATGGCGCGATCTACCTGATCGATCCGGTGGACCCGTCGTCGATCTTTCCCGAGGCGCTGGCGCTCAAGCGCCAGTGCATCACGCATGGCCGGCCGTTCATCTCGACGCTGGCCGGCGCCATCGAGTGGATGGAGGTCGAGCGCGTGCATGCGGGTCTGGCGCCGGACATGGCGGCGTCGCGGCTGTTCAACTACACCGGCCAGACGCTGGCGCTGATCGCGCACGATGCGCTCAAGGACGAGATGGTGGCGTTCGCCGCCGAGCACTTCGACGTGCTGTCGCAATTCGCGCGGCGCGTGGCCACCGGCACCACCGGCGGCCGCCTGAACGAACTGGCCTGGTCGCGCGGCTGGCCCAAGGACACACCGTGGGTGCACCGCTACCTGAGCGGTCCGCTGGGCGGCGATGCGCAGATCGCGGAACTGGTGCTGGAGCACCAGTGCCAGCGCGTCATCTTCTTCGAAGATCCCCATGTGGCGCGCCAGCATGAGGCCGATATCCAGCTGCTCGAACGCGCGGTGCGCGTGGTGACGGAGTCGGCCACCTGCGCGACCTCGCCATCGGTGGCGCGGCGCTGGGCCAAGGCGGTGGAGTTGCGCGCCGGGCGCGGTTGACCCGGTTGTGTGTTGTCGAGGCGCCCTGTGGGGCGCCTTTTTTCTTGTCGTTTTCCCTGATGGGGGAGGGACGTTTGGGGCGTTTTGCCCGTGGGCGGCCTGTTGTAAACAGGGGAAGTCTTTCCTTTTGTAGGGAAAAGGAACGATTTCAATAACGAGAAACATTAACATTTGGCTCTTCAAAATTTATCAAGGGGAGCCACGTCGATGTTTGATCCTGCCATGTCCCGCCGCGCCAGCCTGGCGGCGGCGTTGAGCCTGCTGCCGGCCGCGCTGGTCGCGCAGTCCGCGCCCGTCGAACCGACCACGTTGCCGTCGGTCAAGGTGGAAGGCAGCGCGGAGACGGCGACCAGCCCGGTGCTGGGCTACGCCGCCACGCGTTCGGCCACCGCCACCAAGACGGACACGCCGCTGAACGAGACGGCGCAGTCGATCACCGTGGTGCCGCGCGACCAGATCGTGGACCAGGGCGCCACCAGCCTGCAGGAGGCGCTGGGCTATGCGGCCGGCGTGCGCTCCGACGCCTACGGCCTGGATTCGCGCAGCGACAGCGTGCGGGTGCGCGGGACCGATGTCGACGTCTACCTGGACGGCATGCGCCAGGCGTTCGATTACTACACCAGCACGACCCGCCCCGATCCGTACATGCTGGAACGCATCGAGGTGCTGCGCGGGCCGGCGGCCATGACGTATGGCCAGGGCAGCACGGGCGGCCTGATCAACATGGTCAGCAAGCGCCCGTTGGCCGAGGCGCAGCGCGAGGTCGGCGTGCAGGTGGGCAACCATGGGCGCAAGCAGGCGCAGATCGACCTGACGGGGCCGGTCACCGAGGATGGCCAATGGCTGTACCGCCTGGTGGCGTTGCAGCGCGATGCCGACACCCAGGTGCATCATGTGCCGGACGACCGCACGCTGGTGGCGCCGTCGCTGACCTGGCGGCCGAGCGCGGCGACGTCGCTGACGCTGCAGGCCCTGTACCAGAAGGACAAGTCGGGTTCGACCGCGCAGTTCATGCCGTGGTCGGGCATGCGCACGCCGAATCCGAACGGCATGATTCCGACCTATCGCTTCATCGGCGAACCGGACCATGACCGCTACGATTCCGAGCGCCGCAGTTTCGGCTGGCTGTTCGAGCACCAGTTCAACGACAAGTGGTCGTTCAGCCAGGGTTTCCGCCACGCCAACAACAAGGTGACGTACTTCACGCACTACGCGGACGCGTTCTCGGTGCCCGGCGGCTGGGCGGATGATCCGATCAACCAGCGCATCATCGGCCGCTATGCCGATGACACCATCACCAAGGTGCGCATGGACACGTTGGACCAGCATCTGACGGGCGAGGTGAGCACCGGCGCGGTGACGCACAAGCTGCTGTTGGGGCTGGACTGGTCGCGCTACCGGCGCGACCGCCAGAGCGGCAGCGGCAAGGATACGATCGACGCCTATGATCCGGTGTATGGCAACGGCTATATCCCCGAGCTGACCGGCGAGCCGCGCTTCACGCAGCGCCAGACGGGCCTCTACCTGCAGGACCAGATGAAGATCGGCCAGCACTGGATCGTGACGGCGGGTCTGCGGTACGACCGCGCGCGCAGCCAGCTCGAAGGCGGCGAGGTGGACAAGGCGCAGGCCACCACCAAGCGGTTCGGGCTGATGTACGCCGCCAGCAATGGCTGGTCGCCGTACATCAGCTACAGCGAATCGTTCACGCCGGTGGCCAGCACCACGCGCAGCACGCCCGACGGCGCCGTGCCCGAGCTGTACAAGCCGCTGCGCGGCAAGCAGTGGGAGGCGGGCGTCAAGTACCAGTCGGCGGATGGCGCCCACCTGGCCACCGCGTCGGTGTACGACCTGCGCGAGAAGAACCGCCTGGTGCCGGATCCGACGGCGGCGTTGAACAACATCCAGACCGGCAAGACGCGCACGCGCGGCCTGGAGCTGGAATGGCGCGGCCAGGTGACGTCGTCGTTCGACGTGATCGCGCACTACAACTACATCGATCTGGATCCGCAGCTGGAAGGCATTCCGCGCCATCAGGCCGCGGCGTGGGGGCGCTACCGTTTCGCGCTCGACAACCTGGATGGGCGCTTCACGGTGGGCGCGGGCACCCGCTGGATGGCGTCGTTCCGCGATGGCGATGGGCCGAAGCTGGCGCCGGTGTGGCTGGTGGACGCCATGATGGCGTACGAGACCAACCACTGGCGCTATGCTTTGAACGTCAACAACCTGACCGACAAGACCTATCTGGCGACGTGCCTGTCGCGCGGCGATTGCTGGTACGGCGCGCGCCGCAGCGCGATCGCCAGCGTCACCTACAAGTTCTGACGCGGGGCGTCAGCGGCCCTGGAAGCGCGGCGCGCGTTTTTCACGGAAGGCGCGCACGCCTTCGGCGAAATCCTCGCGCCGCGCGGTCTCCAGGAAGCAGGCGGTTTCTTCGGCCAGCTGCGTTTCGAGCGGGGCGTGCGCGGCGTTGCGCAGCAGGTGTTTGGCGCCGGCGATGCCGTGCGGCGCGTGGCTGGCGAGCTGACTGGCATAGGCCTGCGCCTGTTGCGCGAGCAGGCCCGTGTCGGCGACGCGGTTGAGCAGGCCCCAGTCCAATGCATCGGCGGCGCTGAAGGCGTCGTGGCGCAGCAGCAGGTCGAGCGCGCGGCGCGGGCCGAGCAGGCGGTTCAGACCATGCGTCATGCCGGCGTCGGGCGTGGCGCCGAGCTTCAGGTAGGCCGTCATGAAGCGCGTGTCGGCCTCGGCGATGGCCAGGTCGCAGGCCAGCACCAGCGACAGGCCGGCGCCCGCGGCGACGCCGTGGACCTGCGCCAGCCAGAGCGAGTCCATGCGCGCGACGTGCGCGACGAAATCGTTGAGCGGCGTGAACAGGTCGAGCAGCTTGCCGCGCACCGCGTTGACGTCGCCTTCGAACAGCGTGATGTCGCCGCCGGCGCAGAAGGCCGTGCCGGCGCCGCGCAGCAGCACGACCCGGATGTCGGCGCGCGTTTCGAGCCATTGGGCGGCGCGTTGCAGGTCGAGCGCCATGGCGACGTCGATGGCGTTGAGCGTGGCGGGCTGGTTCAGCGTGAGCGTGGCGATGCCGTCGCCGGCTTCCAGCAAGAGGGTGGGAAAGACGGGCAAGGGTGGGTTCATGGCTTGTCTCCGTTATCGGGTAAATACCAACTTTCGATCCAAAAACCACGATGCTATGGTCGGAACCAAGCGCTTGCTCGGTTGCCGTCCGCCATGCAAGCGTAACGCATAGAACGATTTTCCGGCGCTGTACAGCGTAGGTAAAGACAGGTTCGCCGCATCGCCTGCCTCGGGGCTACGCTGATTCACCGCCAATAGAAAAACAGCTTCGCGATCAACAGCGAGGAGACAAAGGTGGATCAATCCGATAGCCCTCCCTTGCTGGAGGTGGATGGGGTCACGTTGGCGTTCGGCGGGGTCAAGGCGCTCACGGGCGTGGGCTTTCGCGTCGCGCCGGGATCCATCACCACGGTCATCGGCCCCAATGGCGCGGGCAAGACCTCGCTGTTCAACACCATCTCGGGTTTCTACCGGCCGGCCGCGGGCACCATCCGCTTCCTGGGTCGCGACATCACGCGCGTGGCGGCGCCGGAGCGCGCCCGCCTGGGGCTGGCGCGCAGCTTCCAGAACATCGCGCTGTTCCGCGGCATGACGGTGCTGGACAACATCAAGCTGGGGCGCCACGCCCACCTGCGCACCAATGTGCTCGGTGCGCTGTTCTACCTCGGCCGGGCGCGGCGCGAGGAGATGGCGCTGCGCGCCGATATCGAAGAACGCATCATCGACTTCCTGGAGATCGACCACATCCGCCATGCGCCGGTGGCGGCGCTGTCGTACGGGCTGCGCAAGCGGGTGGAGCTGGCGCGGGCGCTGGCGATGCAGCCCAAGGTGCTGATGCTGGACGAGCCGGTGGCGGGCATGAACCGCGAGGAGACCGACGACATGGCGCGCTTCATCCTCGACGCGCGCGCCGAGTGGGGCGTGACGATGCTGATGGTGGAGCACGACATGGGCATGGTGATGGACCTGTCGGACCACGTGGTGGTGCTGAACTTCGGCCAGGTGATCGCCGATGGCGCGCCGGCGGCGGTGCAGGCCGATCCCGAGGTCATCAAGGCCTATCTGGGCGCGGGCGACGTCGGCGACCTGCGCCGGCGGCTGCGCGAGGCGGCCTGATGGACGGTCTGTTCTTCCTGGAGGTGACGCTGGCGGGGCTGGGCAGCGGCGGCCTGTACGCGCTGGCGGCGCTGGCGTTCGTGATCGTCTACAAGGCGACGCGGGTGGTGAACATCGCCATCGGCGAATTCCTGATGATGGGCGCCTATGTGTTCTATGCCTTCGCCGCCGGCATGGCCTGGCCGGTGTGGGCGGCGATCGCCGGGGCGGTGGCGCTGTCGGCCGTGCTGGGCGCGGTGGTGGAGCGGGTGACGATCCGGCCGATGCTGGGCGAATCGCCGATCTCGGTGTTCATGATTACCGTGGGGTTGGCGTCGATCCTGGTGGGCGTGGTGGAACTGATCTGGACCGCGGACCAGCGCCGCCTGCCGGAGTTCATGCCGCGCGCGCCGGTGATGGTGGGCGAGGCGTTTGTCGCGCCCAAGGTGTTCTACGGCTTCTGGGTGGCGCTGGCGCTGGTGCTGCTGGTGCTGGCGGTGTTCCGCTACTGGCGCGGCGGGGTGGCGTTGCGCGCCACGGCGTCGGACCAGGGGGGGCGGCGTATGCGATGGGCATCAACGTGCCGCGGGTGTTCTCGCTGTCGTGGGCGGCGGCGGGCGCGATCGCGGCGGTGTCGGGGGTGATCGTGGGGGCGATCGGCGGCATCTCGTCGTCGATGGGCGTGTTCGGCCTGTCGGTGCTGGTGGTGGTGATCGTGGGCGGGCTGGACAGCGTGGCGGGGGGCGCTGGTGGGGGGCATCTTCATCGGGCTGCTGGAGGCCTGGGCCGGGGCCTACCTGGGCGGCGAATACAAACTGCTGGCGACCTTCGTGGTGCTGGTGGCGGTGCTGATGATGCGGCCCTACGGGCTGTTCGGCACGCGCGAAATCGAGAGGCTGTAGCCATGCGCATCGCGACCGCGAAAGAGACCTACCGGGCCGACGAGGCGCTGTTCGACACAACAACCCAGCGGCTGTGGCTGGCGTTGCTGGCGGCGTCGCTGGCGCTGTTCCCGTTCGTGGCCGACGCCTACTGGCTGTACCTGGCGTGCCTGGTGGCGATCAACGTGGCCAGCGCCACGGGGTTGAACATCCTGACCGGCTACACCGGGCTGGTGAGCCTGGGACAGGCCGCGTTCATGGGACTGGGCGCGTACACGGTGGCGGTGATGGAGCTGCGGCTGGGCACGCCGGTGCTGCTGAATCTGTTGGGGGCCGGCGTGGTGGCGATGCTGGGCGGGTTGCTGGTGGGGATTCCGTCGCTGCGGGTCAAGGGGCTGTACCTGGCGATCTCGACCATCGCGGCGTCTTTCATCGCGCACTTCGTGTTCGCGAATTGGGCCTTCACTGGCGGCACGGGCGGCTTGCAGGTGCCGCCGGCGCGGCTGCTGGGGATCGATCTGGACACGTCGTTCAAGATCTATTGGCTGATCGTGCCGTTGACGGCGCTGATGGTGCTGGGCGCGGCCAACCTGTTCCGCACGCGCATCGGCCGCGCGTTCATCGCGATCCGCGACCGCGACATTTCCGCCGAGGTGCTGGGCATCCACCTGCTGCGCTACAAGCTGCTGTCGTTCGGGCTGTCGTCGTTCTATGCGGGCGTGGCGGGCGGCCTGTGGGCGTATTTCTTCCGCGTGGTCACGCCGGAGAGCTTTCCGCTGATCATGTCGATCTTCTTCCTGGCGGCCATCATCGTGGGCGGCATGGGGTCGATCCTGGGTTCCATCCTGGGCGCCGTGTTCATGACCATGGTGCCCGAACTGTTCAAGCTGGTGGTGGGCTGGCTGCCGGTGGGGGGCGATGCCCTGCGGCTGATCTCGCCGGTGCGCACCATCGTGTTCGGCCTGCTGATCGTGGGCTTTCTGATCTTCGAGCCGCACGGGCTCGCGGAAATCTGGCGCCGCGTGCGCCGCTACTTCCATCTGTGGCCATTCCGCACCTAGACGGCGGCCGCGTATTCCCAAGAGAACCAGGAGACGAAACCATGAAGCGCATCCGGATAGGCAGCGGTCTATCGAAGTTGCTGGCGCCCTTGGGCGTGGCATTGGCGCTGGCCGCGGCGCCGGCGGCCCAGGCCGAGGAGGACCTGGTGCTGGGCGGCTCGATCCCGCTGAGCGGAGTGTTCGCGTTCGCCGGGCAGGGCATCCATGCCGGCATCACCGACTACGTCAAGATCGTCAACGACCAGGGCGGCATCAAGGGCCGCAAGCTGCGTTACGTGCCGGAGGACACCGCCTACAAGGTGGACGCGTCGGTGGCGGCCTTCAAGAAGATCACCAGCCAGAACAAGGTCAATTTCTACTATGGCGATTCGACCGGATTCTCCAAGACCATCAATGCCGAACTGAATCGCTCGGGCAACATCCTGATGACGGGCGCGTCGTTCGCGACCGAGCTGAACGACCCGGCCAAGTATCCGGCGCAGTTCATGCTGGGGCCGGACTACACGGAGATGTTCGGCATCCTGCTGCGCTACATCGCCAAGGAGAAGCCGGGCGCCAAGGTGGCGTTCGTGTATTCGGACACCGAGTTCGGCCGCGACCCGATCGCCAGTTCGCGCGCGGTGGCGCAGAAGCTGGGGCTGACGGTGGCCACCGAGATCATGACGCCGCCGGGTAGCGTCGATGTGTCGACCGAGGTCATCAAGCTGCGCCGCGCCGATCCGGACTTCACCATCTTCCACGGCTACGTGCTGGCGCCGATTCCCGAGTTCGTCGGGCAGGGCAAGCGCATGGGCCTGAAGACGCGCTACATGGGCACGTTCTGGACCATGGACAACTCCACCGTGATGCAGATGGGCGAGGACGCCGAGGGCTTCATGGGCGTGATGCCGTACCGCTATTACTACGACGAGACGGCCGATGCGCCGATGCTCAAGAAGATCCGCGAGATGCGGCCGCAATACCAGAGCACCGGCTACATGCAGGGCTTCCTGGCGGCGATGCTGTTCACCGAGGTGGCCAAGCGCACGCTGGAAGCGGGCAAGGAGCTGACCAGCGCCAACATGAAGGCGGCGCTGGAGGGTATCAAGGACTTCGACACCGGCGGACTGATCGGCGTGCCGATCACCATCAAGGGCAATTCGATTCCGGTGGGCCGGATCTATCGCGCCGATACCAAGCAGAAGCAGATGGTGCCGGCTTCCGACTGGATCGTGCTGCAGTGAGGCGCCCGTGACTCCCGGACACGCCGCGTCGCCATCCACGGTGCTGGACATCAACAACATCGAGGTGGTCTACAACAAGGCGGTGCAGGTGCTGCGCGGCCTGTCGCTGTCGGTGCCGGCCGGCGCCATCGTGGCGCTGCTGGGCAGCAACGGCGCCGGCAAGTCGACCACGCTGAAGGCGGTGTCGCGCCTGCTCGACCTGGAGGACGGCGAGCTGGCGCGCGGGCGCATCCTGTTCGACGGCGGCGACACCGCCGGCGCGCGGCCGCAGAACCTGGTGCGCGCCGGGCTGGCGCATGTGATGGAAGGGCGCCGTGTGTTCGAGGATCTGTCGGTCGAGGAGAACCTGGTGGCCGCGACCTACGCGCTGAGCGGCAGGCGCGGCGCCAAGGCCGATTTCGATCTGGTGTACGGGTATTTTCCACGCCTGTACGAGCGTCGCCGCGGCCTGGCGGGCTATCTGTCGGGCGGCGAGCAGCAGATGCTGGCGATCGGGCGGGCGCTGATCGCGCAACCCAAGCTGATGCTGCTGGACGAGCCGTCGCTGGGGTTGTCGCCAATGCTGGTGGAAACCATTTTTTCCATCATCGCCCGCATCAATCGCGAACAGGGGGTGTCGATGCTGCTGGTCGAGCAGAACGCGTCGGTGGCGTTGGCGGTGGCGCATTACGGCTACATCATGGAGACCGGCAAGGTGGTGATCGACGGCACGGCCGAGAAGCTGGCGGCCGACCCCGACGTGCGCGAGTTCTATCTGGGCGTGGGCGGGGCGGGCGAGGCGCGCGGCTTTCGCGACATCAAGCACTACAAGCGCCGCAAGCGCTGGCTGTCATGAGCGCGCCTGGCGGAGGTTCCCGCGTGAAGCCGGATGCCTGGCCGGCGCTGACGCTGCCGCAGATGCTGCGCGAGCAGGCGCGCCGCCAGCCCGACGGCATCGCCGTGCGGCAAAAGGACTACGGCATCTGGCAGCCGGTGTCGTGGGCGCAGTACTGGCGCCGCGCCTGCCGCGTGGGGCTGGGGCTGCAGGCGGCCGGCCTGTCGCGCGGCGCACGCGTGGCGATCGTGGCGGAGAACCGGCTGGAGTGGCTGTTGACGCAGCTGGGCGCGGGCGCCGTCGGCGGCGTGGCGGTGGGCGTCTACGCGACCAGCCCGGCCGAGGAAATGGGCTATGTGCTGGAGCACGCCGACGTCGAGCTGGTGGTGTGCGAGGACCAGGAGCAGACCGACAAGGTGCTGCAGGTGGCGCACCGCCTGCCGCTGTTGCGCCGCATCGTGGTGATGGAGACCAAGGGCCTGCGCTCCTATGCGCCGGCCGAGCGCGACCGCATCACCGCCTTCGCCGAACTGGAGGCCGACGGCCAGCGGATGGAGGCCGAGGCGCTGCCGGCGTTGAACAGCGTGCTGGACGGACAGCGGCTGGATGACCTGGGATTGATGATCTATACCTCGGGGTCGACCGGCAAGCCCAAGGGCGCGATGCTGAGCTATCGCAACATGCGCGGCGTGGCGCCGGGGATCGCCGACCGCCTGGGGATGGACGCGGCCAGCGTGCATCTGTCGTACCTGCCGCTGTGCCACGTGGCCGAGCAGATGCTGTCGACCTTCGTGCCCATCTACCTGGGCGCGCAGGTCAATTTCGGCGAGTCGATCCGCACCGTGCAGGAAGACCTGCGCGAAGTGGCGCCGACCGTGTTTCTGGGCGTGCCCCGCATCTGGGAGAAGCTGCACGCGTCGATCTCGATCAAGATGCAGGAGGCCGGGCGCCTGCAGCGCTGGCTGTACCAGCGGGCCATGGCGGCCTGCGCGCCGTTCGCGGAAAAGTCGGCCGGGCAGCGCAATGCGGGCGAACGGCTGACCTACGCCCTTTGGTACTGGCTGGTGTTGCGGGCCCTGCAGAACTTCATCGGCCTGCGGCGCGTGCGGGTGGCGATGACGGGGGCGGCGCCGATCGCGCCCGAGGTGGTGCGCTACTTCCGCAATCTCGGCGTGCCGCTGGTGGAGGTGTATGGCCTGACCGAGTCGACCGGCATGATCTTCGGCCAGCACCCGGACCGTGTGAAGGCGGGCACGGTGGGCGAGCCGATCCTGGGCGTCGAATGGCGCCTGGGCGAGGCGGGTGAATTGCAGATGCGCGGCGAGATGGTGTTCGCGGGCTACTACAAGAACGACGCCGCCACCGCCGACACGGTGCGCGACGGCTGGCTGCACACGGGCGACGTGGCCGCGGTGCGGGACGGCCAGCTGCGCATCGTCGATCGCCTGAAGGACATCATGATCACGGCCGGCGGCAAGAACCTGACGCCGTCCGAGATCGAGAACGCGGTCAAGAGCAGTCCCTACGTGAAGGAGTGCGTGGTCGTCGCCGACGGCCGGCGCTATGTGGCCGCGCTGATCCAGCTGGAGTTCGAGACGGTGGGCAAGTGGGCCGAATCGCAGCGCATCGCCTTCACCCATTTCCGTTCGCTGGCCGAGTGCGCGCAGGTGCGGGAACTGGTGGCCGGCGAGGTGGCGCGCGCCAACGCGGGGCTGGCGCCCGTGGCGCAGATCAAGCGCTTCCATCTGCTGACCAAGGAACTGGATCATGACGATGGCGAGGTGACCGCGACCATGAAGGTGCGGCGCGCCAGCATCTACCGCAGCTACGCGGACGAGATCGAACGGCTGTACGCCGAGGAGACGCCGGCATGAATGACGCGGTGATCGTGGAAGCGGTGCGCACCCCGTTCGGGCGGCGCGGCGGCTGGTGGGCCCATACCCGGCCCGATGACTTGCTGGCCATGGCCATCCAGGGCGTGCTGGCCCGCGCCGGCCTGCCGGCCGGACAGGTGGACGACGTGGTGGCCGGCTGCGTCAGCCAGGCGGGCGAGCAGGGCGCCAACATCGGCCGCCTGGCCGCGCTGCTGGCGGGCCTGCCGCAAACGGTGCCGGGCGTGGCTTTGAACCGCATGTGCGGGTCGAGCCAGCAAGCCGTGCATGTCGGGGCGCAGGCGATTGCCGCGGGCGATATGCGCTACGTGGTGGCGGGCGGCGTCGAGAGCATGAGCCGGGTGCCCATGTTCCTGGACGTGACGCTGGGGCAGGGCGAGTTCCGCGGCTTCGAATCGCTGAACCCCGGACTGCTGCAACGTTATCCCTTGATCCATCAGATCGAGAGCGCGGAGCGTATCGCCGAGCAGTGGCAGTTGCGCCGCGAAGAACTGGACGCGTGGTCGATGCAAAGCCATGCGCGCGCCTGGCAGGCGGCCAGCGCGGGCCGCCACGCCGAGCTGTTGCCGGGGCCGGCCGGCACGCCGGCGCGCGACGAAGGCATCCGCGAGCGCGCCGACCCGGCCAAGATGGCGGCGCTGGCGCCGGCCATGCGCGCGCCGGGGCAGGGCAATGTGACGGCGGCGCAGGCCAGCCAGCTGGCCGACGGCGCCGCCGCGGTGCTGCTGGCGGACCGCGCCGTGGCGCTGGCCGACGGGCTGCGGCCGCAGGCGCGGTTCCGCGCGCGCGTGGCGATCGGCTCGGACCCGGTGTTGCAGCTGACCGGCGTCATCCCCGCCACCGAGCAGGCCCTGGCGCGCGCCGGCCTGCGGCTGGCGGATATCGACTGGATCGAGATCAACGAGGCCTTCGCCAGCGTGGTGCTGGCCTGGCTGAAGACGCTGGGCGCGGATCCGTCGAAGGTCAACCCGTGGGGCGGCACCATCGCCCATGGTCATCCCTTGGGCGCGACCGGCGCGGCGTTGATGGCCAAGATGCTGGCGGGACTGCGCGCCACCGGCGGCCAGTTCGGGCTGCAGGTCATGTGCATCGGCCATGGCATGGCGACCGCGACGATCATCGAACGCCTATGAGCCGGATCGACAGGGACGACCTGGGCGCGGCGCCGATCGGACACGAGGACGGCGCGGAATCGCTGCGTCGCGCCGAGGTGATCCTGACGGCGGCCCGCCTGTTCCGCAAGCATGGCTACGAGCGCACCACGGTGCGCGAGCTGGCGCGCGCCGTGGGCCTGCAGTCCGGCAGCCTGTTCCACCATTTCCGCAGCAAGGAGGAAATCCTGGTGGCGGTGATGAACAACGGCATCCAGGAAGTGCTGGATGCGGGCCGCCAGGCCCTGGCGTTGTACCAGGCGCCGGCCGACCGGCTGGCGGCGCTGTTTCGCGTGCACATGTGGAGCATGCTGCACGGCGCCGGCGGCGATGCCATGAATGCGCTGGTCTACGAGTGGCGCAGCCTGTCGGCGCCGAGCCAGGCCAGCGTCAAGGGGTTGAGCGACCGCTACGAGGCGATGTGGCAGGACGCGGTGGCGGCGGCGGTGGCCGCCGGCCTGCTGCGCGGCGACGCGCGCGTGATCAAGCGTTGCGTGCTGGGCGCGATGAACCTGACGGTGCAGTGGTACAAGCCTGACGGCCGGCTGCGGCCGGCGGCGTTCATCGATGAGATGCTGCGGGCCAGCCTGCCGGCGTTGCCGGAGGGGGCAGGGCGCTGGCCGGTGGGCTGAAGCGCCCGGCGGATCAGGCGCTGCCCGGCCAGTAATGGCTGTCCGGCAACGCGCGCGCGCCGAAGATCGCCTGACCGACGCGCACCAGGGTGGCGCCTTCTTCGATGGCGATCTCGAAGTCGCCGGACATGCCCATCGACAGTTCGTCCAGGTGGATGCCCGCGGGCGCTTCCTGGCGCAGGCGGTCGCGCAGGCCGCGCAGCAGCACGAAGCACTGGCGCACGCGTTCGGCCTCGCTGGAGAACAGCGCCAGCGTCATGAAGCCGCGCACGCGCAGCGCGGAATACGCCGGCAGCGCCTGGAGGAAGGCCGCCACGTCGTCGGGCGCCAGGCCATACTTGCTGGGTTCGCCGGAGGTGTTGACCTGCACGAACACGTCCAGCGCGCGGCCCTCGGCCTGCAGGCGCCGGTCCAGCGCCTCGGCCAGCCGCAGGCTGTCCAGCGCCTGGAACTCGCTGGCGAACTGCGCCACCAGCTTGGCCTTGTTGGTCTGCAGGTGGCCGATGACCGACCAGCGCAGATCGGCCAGGTCGGCGGTGTTTTCCCATTTGCGGTGCGCTTCCTGCACCTTGTTCTCGCCCAGCAGGCGGCAGCCGGCGGCGTAGGCCAGCCGGATGCGGGATTCGTCCATGGTCTTGCTGACCGGCAGCAATTGCACGCTGGCCGGATCGCGCCCGACGCGATCGCAGGCGGCCGCCATGCGGGCGTGGATCGTCGCCAGGTTGTGCTGGAAATCCTCGACGCTGAGGGCCTGCGGATAGCGGCCATGCTGGTCGTGCCGGGTCTGGGTGTCGCCGTCGGCCGGCGTGGCCGCAGCGCTGTCGGGGGAAGTCGTCATCATTTCACCAGTTGCTTGGGCGCGGAGTCGGAACGCGTCGATGCAGTGTAACGGGCCGCGCGCCATGGCAGGCGGCCATTGAGCAGGGCGTGCGCCAGCAGGCCGATCACCAGGCCCCAGAAGGCGCCGCCGATGCCGAACAGCTTGATGTTGGCGGCGGCCGCCAGGAAGGTGATGAGCGAGGCCTCGCGCGATTTGGCGTCGGCCAGCGCGCTGGCCAGGCTGCCGCCGATGGTGCCCAGCAGGGCCAGGCCCGCCAGCGTGGTGATGAAGGTCGCGGGCAGCGCCATGAATACGGCGGCCAGCGTCACGCCGAAGATGCCGACCAGGATGTAGAAGACGCCCGCGGCGACGCCGGCGATCCAGCGCCTGGACGGGTCGTCATGGGCTTCGCGGCCGGTGCAGATGGCGGCGGTGATGGCGGCCAGGTTGAAGGCATGCGAGCCGAACGGCGCCATCAGCAGCGAACCCAGGCCGGTGAGGGTGACGATGGGGTTGGCGCTGGTCTTGAAGCCGTCGTTGCGCAGCACCAGCATGCCGGGCATGTACTGGCCCGTCAGCGTGATCAGGAACAGCGGCAGCGCCACGCTCAGCAGTCCGTTGAATGAGAACGCGGGCGCGGTGAAGACGGGCGCGGCGAATTCCAGCCGCAGCCCCGACAGGTCGACCCGGTCCTGCGCCAGCAGCAGCGCCAGGCCGGACACCAGGATGCCGACCACGGCGTAGCGCGCCGTATAGCGCTTGAGCGCGACATAGGCCAGGATCAGCCAGCCCACCAGCAGCGGGTCCAGGCTCATGCCGCCGAAGGCGCCGATGCCGAACGGCAGCAGGATGCCCGCCAGCAGGCCGGCGGCCACGCCCGGGGGGATGAGGCGGATGGCCTTGTCGAAATAGCCGGACAGTCCGAGCAGGACGAAGGCGGCGGCCGAGATCAGGTAGGCGCCGATGGCCTCGGCATACGGCGTGGTCGCCAGGGCCGTGACCAGGAAGGCGGCGGCGGGCGTGGACCAGGCGGTGATGACCGGTTCGCGGCTGAGCCAGCTCAGCACGATGCCGGTGATGCCCACGCCGATCGACACCGACCAGACCCAGGAGGCGGTCAGCGCCGGACTGAGACCGGCGACCTTGGCGGCCTGGAACACCAGGATGAAGGTGCCGCCGTAGTTGACGATGACCGAGATCAGGCCGGCGACGATGGGATGGACGAGATCGCGCGGAAGCAGGGAGGAGGCGCTGGGGGAGGACATGGGGGGCGAGGGGATGCGGGAAGGGTTGAGTGGCAGCCCACTTTGTAGCGCCGTATTGGACTGTCACGTCAGTACACTTTATCGTTCCAGGCCAGACCACTTTTTTAGCCCGACGCAGCCGGCCGCGACTAGAATGGTCGGCTTTCATCTACGCTTTCATGGCCTTTGGGCAGACCGCATGAGCAAGACCTTCGCGCTGGATACCCTGAAGATCCGCATGGGCGACGCCGACCTGGCGCCGCTCGATCTGCATCTGCGCATCCAGCGTGCCCTGCGCGCGCTGGTGCTGGACGGCGATCTGGACCCGGGCGTGAAACTGCCCGCCACGCGCGCGCTGGCGCAGTCGCTGGGCGTGGCCCGCGACACGGTCGAAAACGCCTACGTGCAGTTGCAGCGCGACGGCTTCATCGCGCGGCGCAAGGGCTCGGGCAGCTACGTGTCCGAGACCATCGGCACCGAACTGCGCGGATCGGCGCGGCGCCGCCCGCCGGCCCGCGAACGCCGGCCCGAGGCGCCGCAACCGGCCGCGCCGACGGCGGGCCTGAGCCGGCGCGGGCGCGCGATCTTCGACAGCGGCGGCGTGGCCGACCAGCAGACGATCCAGGCCTTCGCCACCGGCCTGCCCGAGACCCGCACCTTTCCGACCGGCGTGTGGGAACGGCTGCAGCGGCAGGTGATGAAGGATCATCGCGGCACGGTGCTGCTGCATGGCGATCCGCAGGGCGCCGAGCCCTTGCGCAAGGCTATCGCGACCTACCTGAACCTGGAGCGCGGCGCCAAGGTCCGCGCCGAGCAGATCGTGGTGCTGAGCAGCACGCGCCAGGCGCTGTTCCTGTGCGCGCAGCTGCTGGTGGACGCGGGCAAGCCGATCCTGTTGGAGAATCCGGGCTACTTCGGCGCCCGCAAGGCATTCGAATTCGCCGAGGCCCGGGTGGTGCCGATCGATGTCGACGCGCAGGGCATCCGCACCGACCTGCTGCGGGCCGACCGCAGCGGCGCCAGCTGCGTCTACGTGACGCCGTCGCACCAGTATCCGACCGGGGCGACCCTGTCGCTGGAGCGGCGGCTCGACCTGACGCGCTGGGCGGCCGAGAGCGGCAAGTGGATCATCGAGGACGACTACGACAGCGAATTCCATTACGACGGCCTGCCGACCGCCTGCGTGCAGGGGCTGGACCGGCATGGCCGCACGATATACCTCGGCACCTTCAGCAAGACGCTCTATCCGGGCCTGCGGATGGGCTACATGGCCCTGCCGGACGAACTGGTCGGCGCCTTCAGCCGCGCGCGCAGCATCGTTGACGGCCATACGCCGCAGATCCTGCAACTGACGCTGGCGCGCTTCATGGCCGACGGCCACTACAACGCGCACGTGCGGGCCATGCGCAAGCTGTACGCGGCGCGGCGCGAGGCGATGCTGGCGGCGGTCGGCA
>NZ_CYTY01000040.1:0-5519 GCF_001298995.1 Achromobacter sp. 2789STDY5608615 | reverse complement strand
CATGCGGCGCCTGGCGGTCGCGATAAGGAAGAAGGGGTAGGGCGGCGCCACGCACGGCGGCCGCCCGTCGCGCGGGATCAGCCCTTGCGCTTGAGGAAGGCGCCGACGCCGCAGGCCACCGCGATCGCCAGCAGGGCGGCTGCGATGGTCAGGAGGAAATCGGCTTCGCCGTGGTAGCCGCCGCCGGTCACGCCGCCAGCGACGCTGCCCATCCAGATCACTGCCGTGACCAGCGTGCCGGTCAGGGCCAGCGCGGTGGCCAGGCACAGCGCGATGAACAGCGGCGTGCGGCGCACGGGCGCGGGGCCCGTGGCGTAGCCGCCGCGGCCGCGGCGGGGTTGCATCACCATGAAGAACAGCGCCGCAACCACCGCGGCCAGCATCAGGATCTTGACGATCATGACGCCGCCCGCGTCTTAGTCTTCACGGCGCAGGTGCGGGAAGAGGATGACGTCGCGGATGCTGGGGCTGTCGGTCAGCAGCATGACCAGGCGGTCGATGCCGATGCCGCAGCCGCCCGTCGGGGGCATGCCGTATTCCAGCGCGCGGATGTAGTCGGCGTCGTAGTACATCGCTTCCTCGTCGCCGGCATCCTTGGCCTCGACCTGCGAGCGGAAACGCTCGGCCTGGTCTTCGGGGTCGTTCAGCTCGGAGAAGCCGTTGGCGATCTCGCGGCCCGTCATGAACAGCTCGAAGCGCTCGGTGATGCCTTCGCGGCTGTCGGAGGCGCGCGCCAGCGGTGACACTTCGACCGGGTAGTCGATGATGTACGTGGGGTTCCACAGCTTGGCTTCGGCGGTCTCTTCGAACAGCGCCAGCTGCAGCGCGCCCAGGCCGGCGCGCGACAGCACCGGGCCGTCGGCGTCGGCGCCCAGCTTCTTGAGCTCGGCGCGCACGAAGGCCGGGTCGTCCAGTTGCGCCTGGGTGTAGCCCGGGGCGTACTTGAGGATGGCTTCGCAGATGGTCAGGCGGTCGAACGGCTTGGACAGATCCAGCTCGCGTTCCTGGTAGGTCAGCACGGCGCTGCCGGTGGCCGAGATGGCGGCCTGGCGGATCAGTTCCTCGGTGAAGTCCATCAGCCAGCGGTAGTCCGCGAAGGCCGCGTAGAACTCCATCATCGTGAATTCCGGATTGTGGCGCGGGCTCACGCCTTCATTGCGGAAGTTGCGGTTGACCTCGAACACGCGTTCGAAGCCGCCGACGATGAGGCGCTTGAGGTAGAGCTCGGGCGCGATGCGCAGGAACATTTCCATGTCCAGCGCGTTGTGGTGCGTGACGAAGGGCTTGGCCGCCGCGCCGCCCGGGATCGGGTGCAGCATGGGCGTTTCGACTTCGAGGAAGCCGGCGTTCAGCATGAACTGGCGGATGCTGCCCACGGCCTTGCTGCGCGCCTCGAAGGTGCGGCGCGTGGCGTCGGTCATGATGAGGTCGACGTAGCGCTGGCGGTAGCGCAGCTCCTGGTCGGCCACGCCGTGGAACTTGTCCGGCAGCGGGCGCAGCGACTTGGACAGCAGGCGCGCCGTGGCGGCGTGCACCGACAGCTCGCCCTTGTTGGTCTTGAAGACCGACCCTTCGATCGCGATGATGTCGCCGATATCCCATTGCTTGAACGCGGCGTAGCTGTCTTCGCCGAGCGTGCCGCGGTCCAGGTAGATCTGGATGCGGCCGGTGCTGTCCTGCAGCGTGGCGAAGCTGGCCTTGCCCATGACGCGCTTGAGCATCATGCGGCCGGCGACCTTGACGGTGACGGGCGCGGCGGCCAGGGCTTCCTGCTCCTGGTCGTCGTACTTGTCGTGCAGGGCGGCGGCGCGGGCGTCGGGGACGAAATCGTTGGGATACGCGACCCCGGTCTCGCGCAGTTTGGCCAGCTTGGCGCGCCGTTCGGCGATCAAGCGGTTTTCATCCTGGGCGGGGGCCGGAGCGGTCGTGTGGTCGGTCATGGTCGGGGGATCAGTCGTAATTGCGGATGTCGTCGATTTCGGTGGTGCCGAAGTCGTCGCGATCCAGGTAGGCGAGGATGCGGGAGGCCACGTTGGCGGGCGAGGACAGCTTGCCGGTGGCGTGGAAGTCCTGGAACTTGGCCAGCGCCGGGAAGCTCTTGGGATCGCTGGAACGGATGGCGGCCTGCATGTCGGTGTCGACGATGCCGGGCGCCAGCGAGACGACGCGCGCGCCGTCCTCGCCCTGTTCCTGCTTGACCACGCGCGAGTACATGTCGAGCGCGGCCTTGGTGGCGCAATACACGCCCCAGCCGGCGTTGGGATTGCGGCCGGCGCCGGACGAGATGTTGAGCACGCGGCGGTCCGCCTTGAGGTCTTCGACCGCGGCCAGGAAGCGCGCGGTCAGCAGCATCACGGCCGTCACGTTCAGGTTGAAGGCGGCGGCAATCGCCGGGCCGTCGATCAGCGCGTCGGTGCCGGACACGGGGTGCACGGTGCCGGCGTTGTTGATCAGCAGGTAGCGGCCGGCGTCGCGCGGCAGCGCGTCGCAGATGCGGCGCGCGGCCGCTTCCGCCGCGGCCAGGTCCGAGAGGTCCACGGACAGCTGCTCCAGCTGCGCGTCCTGCGAGCGGGCGTAGGCGGCCAGCTCGGGGTCTTCGCGGCGCGCCAGGGTGATCAGGCGGGTGCCCGGTTTGGCCAGGCCGCGCGCCATGGCGGCGCCGATGCCGCGCGAAGCGCCGGTGAGAATTGCGATGGTGTCAGACATGCGTGAACCCTCGGGGTACGGTGGACGGAAGTATCGCGGAACTTACACGCCTTGCTTGAGGCTGGCCTGGATGAAGGGATCCAGGTCGCCGTCCAGCACTTTCTGCGTGTTGGAGATTTCGACGTTGGTGCGCAGGTCCTTGATGCGGCTCTGGTCCAGCACGTACGAGCGGATCTGGTGGCCCCAACCCACGTCGGTCTTGGAGTCTTCCAGCTTCTGCTGCTCGGCCATGCGGTTGCGCATTTCCAGTTCGTACAGCTTGGACTTGAGCATCTGCATCGCTTCGGCGCGGTTGCGGTGCTGCGAGCGGTCGTTCTGGCACTGCACCACGATCCCGGTCGGGATGTGCGTCAGGCGCACGGCCGAGTCGGTCTTGTTGATGTGCTGGCCGCCCGCGCCCGAGGCGCGGTAGGTGTCCACGCGCAGGTCGGCCGGATTCACTTCGACTTCGAAGGAATCGTCGACCTCGGGGTAGACGAACACGCTGGCGAACGAGGTGTGGCGGCCGCCCGACGAGTCGAACGGGCTCTTGCGCACCAGGCGGTGCACGCCGGTTTCCGTGCGCAGGTAGCCGAAGGCGTACTCGCCCTCGAGCTTGATGGTGGCGGACTTGATGCCGGCCACTTCGCCCTCGGATTCTTCCAGCACTTCGGCCTTAAAGCCCTTGCGCTCGGCGTACTTGAGGTACTGGCGCAGCAGCATCGAGGCCCAGTCCTGCGCTTCCGTGCCGCCCGCGCCTGCCTGGATGTCCAGGAAGCAGTTCAGGGGATCGGCCGGGTTCGAGAACATGCGGCGGAATTCGAGGCCTTCCAGCTTTTCCTGGAAGCCGTTGGCGTCCAGTTCGATGGATTCGAGCGTGGCGTCATCGTCGTCGGCGGCGGCCAGTTCGAACAGTTCGTTCGAGTCGGCCAGGCCCGTGCCGAGCGCGGTGAGGGTCTCTACCACCTCTTCGAGGGATTTCTTTTCACGGCCCAGGTCCTGGGCGTGCTTGGGGTCATTCCAGACGGCCGGGTCTTCGAGCTCGGCGTTTACGACCTGCAGGCGTTCGGTTTTGGCATCGCAGTCAAAGATACCTCCGTAGAGCCTGTTCGCGCTCCGCGTAGTCGGCGAGGCGGGCTGCGAGCTGGTTCTGACGTTCGGCTTCCATGATGATTCCTGATGACTTTTGTGCGAAACCGGGCATTTTACCGTGTAAGCCGCCGTCCCGTGGGACGCGCCGGTACACAGGGGGACGGATGAAGCAGAAAACCCGTCCGGACAAGGTTCCGCCCGATTCCGCCGGTTCGTTCTAGGGGTTTGCGCGCAGAGGGCATAGTTGTTCAGTTTTTTGTCAACTATGGGGTTCTAGGCTTGGTCTGCCGGCCCATATGTCCCCGCTGGGGGCGCGGGACCGGACAAGCTGCCGGTCCATGACCGGCCTATCCCGTCAGAGGAGGAGACATTGATGGAACACACTATGGCCCCCGGGGTCTCGCCGGCGATCCCGGCGGCTGAGGAGGACCGGATCTATCGCAAGGTGGGGTGGCGGCTGGTGCCGCTGTTGGTCGTCTGCTATGTCGTGGCCTACCTGGACCGCGTCAACGTGGGCTTCGCCAAACTGCAGATGCTGCAGGAACTCCAGTTCAGCGAGACGGTGTACGGATTGGGCGCGGGGATATTCTTCATCGGCTATTTCCTGTTCGAGATCCCCAGCAACATCATTCTCCACAAAGTCGGCGCGCGCGTCTGGATCGCGCGGATCATGATCACCTGGGGCATCATCTCGGCGTGCATGATGTTCGTGACCAGCGTGCACATGTTCTATTTCCTGCGCTTCCTGCTGGGCGCGGCCGAGGCCGGGTTCTTCCCGGGCATCATCCTCTACCTGACGTACTGGTATCCCGCCGCCCGGCGCGGACGCATCACCACCTTCTTCATGACGGCGGTGCCGATGTCCGGCCTGATCGGCGGCCCGATCTCGGGCTGGATCATGAGCACCTTCCACGGCGACCACGGCCTGTCGGGCTGGCAGTGGCTGTTCCTGCTCGAAGGCATCCCGTCGGTCATCATCGGCGTGCTGGTGCTGATCTACCTGGACGACCGCATCAACAAGGCCAAGTGGCTGACCGCCAATGAAAAGGCGGTGCTGATCCGCAACATCGCGGCCGAGGAACAGCACAAGGAAGACCCGCCGATCCGCGCCGCGCTGACGCGTCCGCGCGTGTGGGCGATGGCGCTGATCTACTTCTCGTTCGTGATGGGGCTGTACGGCGTGGGGTTCTGGATGCCGACGCTGATCAAGAGCACGGGCGTGCAAAGCCCGCTGGCGATCGGCCTGCTGACCGCCGTGCCCAACCTGTTCGCGGTGATCGGCATGATCCTGATCGCGCGCAACTCCGACCGCAACCGCGAGCGCCGCTGGCACGTGGCCATCCCGGCGCTGTGCGGCGCGGTGGGGCTGCTGTTCTCGGCGATCTGGAGCGGCAACACGGTGCTGGCCATCCTGGCGCTGACGGTGGCCAACATCGGCATCTGCACGGTGCTGCCGCTGTTCTGGAGCCTGCCGACCGCGCTGCTGGGCGGCACGGCCGCCGCCGCCGGGATCGCGCTGATCAACTCGGTGGGCAACCTGGCGGGCTTCGTCAGTCCCTACCTGGTGGGCTGGCTCAAGGACATGACCGGCACCACCAACACCGGCCTGTACATGCTGTCGGCGTGCCTGGTGGTCGGCGCGCTGGTGGCGCTGGCGCAGCCGGCCAAGCTGGTCAACAAGTAGCCGCGCGGACCCCGCGCGGCGGGGGCTGGCAAAAAAACGGGCGCATCCGTGAGGATGC
>NZ_CYTY01000039.1:54700-56864 GCF_001298995.1 Achromobacter sp. 2789STDY5608615 | reverse complement strand
CTGGCACTGGCGGCGCTGACCTGCGCGCCGCTGCGCCTCGCGTCAGCCGCGGGCGCCGCGGCGCCGAATGAACGGGACGCCATCATCCGCCAGGTCTTCCGGGCGGATCCGGCGAGCCTTCGCTACCACGCGGACCACGCCAGGCTGATGCGCGGACTGGGCGTGATCTGGATTCCCGTGGAGTCCGGCGCGCCCGGCGTCGAATTCGAACGGCCGCTGAGCGGCAAGGACACGATCGCCGCGGCGATGGCTTTGCTGGGTACGTCCGACCGAAGCCTGGCGACGCGGCGCCTGGCGGAAGTGTGCCGGCTGGTGCCGGCCTATGTGCGCGACATCGGCCGGCTGGCGCCCGGCCGCTATACACTGCCGCCGCAACGGCGCGAGGCCTTCGACTTTCCCGACAGCGGCGTCGATGCGCAGGGCCGCTTCGAACTGCGGCGCGAGCACCTGACGCTGCTGCGCGCGGCGAACTGGCGCGAGGCCGGCCCGGGCGAGCTGAACGCGGTGCTGCGCGAAGGCGACGCCTTCTGGCCGATGCCGTTCATCGACGGCAAGCGCCCGTATGGCGACAGCAGCTACTACCAGATCGACATGGCGCGGCTGCTGGGCAAGCCCTATCCGGTGGGCGCCGATGGCCGCGCCATCACCGATCCCGCGACGGATGCTCGCCTGGAAAAACTGCACTGGCAGACAGCGGCCGCGCTGCAGGTCTTGCTGGCGCATGCCAGAGCCTGAGTCGCGCGCCGCACCGCGGGCGCGCTACGGCCGCGCAAAGAAATGGCGGATGTCGTCGGCCACCGGCACGGCTGCCAGCACCATCAGGAACAGCGCCAGCGGCAAGGTCGACCCGAAGCCGTAATGAAAGAAGGAATAGGCGCCCGTCACGCCGCCAGCGAAAAACAGCGTGACCAGCGTGCTCAGCACGATCAGCTTGCCTCGATCGGCCCGCACCGGCGGCGTGCCGGCCTTGTCCTCATGCGCCAGGTTCCAGTAGAACAGCTTGCCCAGCTCGATGCCGATGTCGGTGACCATGCCGGTGACGTGCGTGGTGCGGATCTCGGACTTGGACACCTTGGTGATCATCGCATTCTGCAGGCCCATGATGTAACACAGCAGCATCACGGTGCCCGGCACGTAGAACCAGCGCAGGTTCTCCAGGTTCGCCCCCGGCAGGCCGAAGGCCAGCAGCAGCACCGCCTCGACCATCAGCGGCAGGGCGAACTCGCTGGCCAGGTGCGTGCGCCGGCCGAAATTGATCAGCGAAGCGGAAGTGGCCGCTCCCGCCACGAACGACAGCAGTGCGGCCAATCCCTGCACCACCACGGCCAGGCCGCCCAGCACCATATGGTCGGCGATCATCGAGACGATGCCCGACATGTGCGAGGTGTACTGCTGCACGGCCAGGAAACCGCCCGCGTTGACGGCGCCGGCGATGAACGTCAGGAAATACGCCAGCCGCCGGTTGGCCTGCGGCGTGCGGCTGACCGCGGTGAGCTGGCGCAGGAAGGGGATGGCCACGGCGTCGGCGCGCTAGCGCACGGGGAAATAGGTGCCGTCCATGGACCCGCCCGACCCGCAGCTGGGCGTGGGGTCGTCGCGCTTGTCGCCGGGCGGCCGCGCTTCCTCGGCCACCAGGCCCATCCCCTTGCGGCGCAGCGCCAGCGTCCAGCCGGGCGCGTCTTTTTCATGGATCACCAGCGTGTCGCCGCGCACCTCGGCCTTGCCGGAGGTGTCGCAGAGCCAGCGGGCGTTGTAGGGGTCCGCCGCCGAGACTTCGGCGAACAGGCTGCCGTCCGCCTGCCGCATGACCTTGAGCTGGCCGCCGTAGTTGCCCCACCGGCCCTCGAAGCCTTTGCGCGGCGCAAGTTCGAGCGACGCGAGGAACTTGTCTCGGTCGGCCAGCCGTTCGGCCAATTCGGCCGCGCCCGTGGGATTGTTGAAGGGGCGCTCGCAGGACTGGTCACGCACGCCGTTGAACAGCCACTGTTCGGTGGAGAAGATCTTGGCGGTATCGGCATCGTAGGCGCGGCGCGCCTTGTCGAAACGCTGGGCGATGCTCACATCGAGCGCCGCCAGTTTGGGATCGCCGCAAATGGCTTTCTCGGCGCCGCTCTTGGCGCGGGCGCAATCGAACGACGGCTTGGCCGCCGCCGAGGCGCTGGCG
>NZ_CYTY01000039.1:0-54350 GCF_001298995.1 Achromobacter sp. 2789STDY5608615 | reverse complement strand
CGGAACTCGCCCTGGCGCGTGAACATCCAGCCCGGATACTCGGGCGGCAGCGCGCTTACCTGATCCAACGCCGCCAGCTCGTCGTCCGTCAGACGGATCGCCGTGGCCGCCAGGTTGTCGTCGAGCTGATCGACGCGCTTGGCGCCGATGATGACGCTGGTGACCGCCTTCTGGTGCAGCAGCCAGGCCAGCGCCACCTGCGCCACCGACACGCCGCGCGCGTCGGCCACCCGGCGCAAGGCGTCGATGCTGTCGAAAGCGCGTTCGCGGTCGACCGGCGGGAAGTCGAACTGGGCGCGGCGATCGCCGGCGGCGGCCTGGCCGTCGCGGCTGTACTTGCCGCTGAGCAGGCCGCCCGCCAGCGGGCTCCACACCATCAGGCCCACGCCCTCGCTTTGCAGCATGGGCACGATCTCGCGCTCCAGGTCGCGCCCGGCGATGGTGTAGTAGGCCTGCAGCGATTCGAAGCGGGCCAGGCCCAGGCGCTCGGCGATGCCCAGCGCCTTCATGATCTGCCAGGCCGCCCAGTTGGACACGCCGACGTAGCGCACGTGGCCGTGTTGCACCAGGTTGTCGAGCGCCCGCACGGTTTCCTCGATCGGCGTGGCCGGATCGAAACCATGGATCTGGTAGAGGTCGATGTGGTCCAGCTGCAGGCGCGCCAGGCTCTTCTTGACGCCCTCCATGATGTGGACGCGCGAATTGCCCCGGGCGTTGACGCCCGCGCCGGTCTGGCCGAACACCTTGGTGGCGACGACGACGTCGTCACGCGCCACCTTCAGGTCGCGCAGCGCCTGGCCGGTGATCACCTCGGAACGGCCCTCCGAATACACGTCGGCCGTGTCGATGAGGTTGACGCCCGCCTCCAGCGCGCGGCCCACCAGGCGGTTGGCGTCCTCCTGCTGCAGGGCGCCGATCTTGCTCCACAGTTCGCCTTCGCCGCCGAAGGTCATCGTGCCCAGGCACAGTTCCGAGACGAACAGGCCGGTGCTGCCGAATTTCTTGTACCGCATCATTGCACTCCTTCCAGGGCGCGGCGCGGCGGCCGTCCCGGGATGGGCGGCGCCGGCATGGCCGGGGTGAAAACAGTATGCGTCGCCGGCGTCGGCGGATGGATGCTCGATCCTGCCCTTTTTTTGCCCGATTCTCTGACCGTCGACCGGCCTGGTGCGGGACGCGCCCGATCCTCCGCATTTTTTGCCTATTTCTCCGCACTCCGCTCGACACACGCCCGCACAAGTTCTGCCTGGGTCTACACTCGACATCGCCTGATTCTCCGGCGGCCCGCGCCACGCGCGCGCCAGGCCGCCTTGCCCGGAGCCCGCCCATGCCTCCCGCCGACCACACCCCCAATCCCGTCTTCGAGCCCGCCCGGCACGAATTGCTGTGCCTGCTGGAACGCATGACCGGCACGCTGGAAGGTTCCCTCGACACGCCCATCGAGGGCCTCTTCCTGCACCGCCTGTCACAGCCGACCGGCCCCAAGCCCGGCCTGCAGAAGGCCGCGCTGGCGGTCATCGCCCAAGGCTCCAAACGGATCCTGATCGGCGAGGAGACCTACGAGTACGACCCGTTCCACTACCTGATTTCGTCGGTCGACCTGCCGGTGGTGGCCAAGGTGTCCGTGGCCAGCCCGACCCTGCCCTACCTGGGGCTGCGGCTGGACCTGAATCCCGAAGAGATCACCGAGCTGATCAGCGACGAGAACCTGCCGCCGCTGGTGCCGGCCGAATCTTCGCGCGCGCTGTGCATCAACCCGCTCGGCGGCACGCTGCTGGACGTGATGCTGCGCATGCTGCGGCTGCTGGACACGCCGCGCGACATCCCGATCCTGGCGCCGATGATCAAGCGCGAGCTGCTGTACCGCCTGCTGATGAACGGCCAGGGCGTGGTGCTGCGCCAGACGGTGCTGCAGGACAGCCAGCTCAACCGCGTCGCCAAGGCCATCCGCATCCTGCGCGACAACTACGCCCTGCCGCTACGGGTCGAGGAAATCGCCCGCGACGTCCACATGAGCGTGTCGTCGCTGCACCATCATTTCAAGCAAGCCACGGCCATGAGTCCGCTGCAGTACCAGAAGCACCTGCGGTTGCAGGAGGCGCGCCGGCTGATGCTGACGGACGACGCCGGCGTGGCGCTGGCCGCCCACGCCGTGGGCTACGAGAGCTCGTCGCAGTTCAGCCGCGAATACAGCCGCCTGTTCGGCACCCCGCCCCTGCGCGACAAGCAACGCTGGAAGGACGAGGCGCTGGCGGCTGCCTGATCCTCCGGCGCACGGCCGCCGCCATCTCGCGGCGATGGCCGGCTCGGCCGCAATCGGCGATATGCTTGGGGATTGCCCATCGCGGAGGCCGGCGCGCCCATGCAAGACCTGAACGATCTCTACTACTTCGTCCAAGTCGTGCGCAACGGCGGCTTCGCGCCGGCCGGACGCGCCCTGGACATCCCCAAGTCCCGCCTCAGCCGGCGCATCGCGCTCCTGGAAGAGCGGCTCGGCGTGCGGCTGATCCAGCGTTCGACGCGCACCTTCGCCGTCACCGAACTGGGCCAGGAGTATTTTGAGCAATGCCTATCCATGCTGGCGGGCGCCGAAGCGGCGCAGGACGTCATCGACCGCACCCACGCCGAGCCGCAAGGCACCATCCGCATGAGCGCGCCGCCCGCGCTGATCTACTACTTCCTGGGCGACGTGGTAGCGCGGTTCATGGAAAAGTGCCCCAAGGTACACGTCTACATGAAGAGCTTCAGCCGCCCCGTGGACGTGCTGCGCGAGGGCTATGACCTGGCGGTCCGAGTGCGCTTCGGCGCCATCGAGAGCAGCGACCTGGTGATGAAGCATCTGGGCATCGGCCGCCAATGCCTGGTGGCCAGCCCCGAGCTGGCCCGCAGCCTGCCCGCCGGCGCCGATCCGCAGTTGCTCGGCCAGATGCCGACGCTGGCGCTGGGCGTCGAACAGCGCGAATGCCGCTGGAAACTGGATGGCGTCGATGGCGCGCGCGTCGAGGTGCCGTTCTCGCCCAGGCTGGTGACGGACGACATGCTGGCGCTGAAACAGGCCGCCCTGCGCGGCGTGGGCATCGTGGCGCTGCCGCTCCTGATGATCCACGAGGAGCTGGATGCCGGGCGCCTGGTCAACGTCGGCGGCCCCTGGCAGCCCGAGCAGGGCAACGTGCACGCCGTGTTTCCCTCGCGCCGGGGATTGCTGCCGGCGGTGCGCGAACTGCTGGACTTCATGGCGGACGAATATGACCGGATTGCCGAGCAGGAGGCGTCGACCCAGCAGCGGCACGCGTCACCGCTGTCATGGCTGCCACAGGCATCGTCCGAAAAATAGAACGCTGCGGATCAGTTTGGTGTACTACCGATGTATTCGGCTTGTATTTAGGATGAAGGCTCTCTCGGTTACCCCACCCCGGCGGCCACCGGCCCGCCATCCCCCAACGGAGCAAAGCCATGACCAAACCCTACGTGAAGCTGGACAAGAACGAAGCAGCGGTGCTGCTGGTGGACCACCAGGCCGGCCTGCTGTCCCTGGTGCGCGACTTCCAGCCCGACCAGTTCAAGAACAACGTGCTGGCGCTGGCCGACCTGGCCGCCTATTTCAAGCTGCCCACCATCCTGACCACCAGCTTCGAGGATGGCCCCAACGGCCCGCTGGTGCAGGAACTCAAGGACAAATTCCCCAAAGCGCCGTACATCGCCCGCCCCGGCAACATCAACGCCTGGGACAACGAGGACTTCGTCAAGGCGGTCAAGGCCACCGGCAAGAAGCAACTGATCATCGCCGGCGTGGTGACGGAAGTGTGCGTGGCCTTCCCCGCCCTGTCGGCGCTGGAGGAAGGCTTCGACGTGTTCGTGGTGACCGACGCCTCGGGCACCTTCAACGAAGTGACCCGCAACGCCGCCTGGAGCCGCATGGAACAGGCCGGCGCGCAACTGATGTCGTGGTTCGGCGTGGCCTGCGAACTGCATCGCGACTGGCGCAATGACATCGAGGGCCTGGGCACGCTGTTCGCCAACCACATTCCCGACTACCGCAACCTGATGGCCTCCTACTCGGCCACCAAGGGCAAGTAAACCGCGACGCGCGGGCCTACTTCTTGCGGAAGGGGTAGGCCTGCTGCGCCAGGAACGTGCCCGGCATGTCGTTGTCGAGGATGCCGTAGTTCTCCGGCAGGCGCTTGCCCGTGCCGCGCACCGCGGTGCCGAACAGGTAGTCGATGAACGACAGGTGGGCCGCGTAGTTGCGGTCGATCGCCTCGGTGTCCGACGAGTGATGCCAGTGGTGGAAGTCCGGCGTCACGATGATGTAGCGCAGCCAGCCCCACGGCAGCTTGACGTTCGAGTGGATCAGCACCGCCTGGAAGCCGACGATGATGATGTAGGCGTCCAGCACCGGCTTGGAGAAGCCCAGCGCGAACAGCACGCCCAGCACCGCCACGCGCGTGATCAGCAGCTCGACGATGTGCAGGCGCGAGCCGGCGAGCCAGTCGAGCGTGCGGGTGCTGTGGTGCACCGCGTGGATGCGCCACAGGAACGGCACCTCGTGATACGCGCGATGCGCGGCGTACTGCACTAGGTCGGCCACCAGCACCGCCACGAACAGCTCGGCCAGATACGGCAGCGACTGGATCGCCTGCTGCAGCGGTTCGTACGCCGCCCACGAGAACAGCCGGTGCACGAAGAAGTTGATGCACAGCAGCACCGCTCCCACCGAGAGGTGGTTGAACAGGAAGTGCTTCATGTCCACCTGCCACTCGCCGCGGAACACCGGTTGCCCCGGATAAAGCGGGAACAGCTTTTCGAAGATGATGAACACGGTGCTGGAGGCCAGCAGGTCGAGGATGAACCAGTCCAGGCCCAGGTAGGGATGGTGGCCGGTGTTGGACGTGGTCACCACCACCTGGCTGCCGCCGGCGGCGACCGCGCCGCACACCAGCACGAACGCGGCGATGTTGAGCCAGCGCTGGCGGCCGAACACGATGTTGGTCAGGGCGATGGTGCCGGACGCCAGCAACGCCGCGAACAACAGCGTGCGCATCGCGTCGACGGTATAGAAGGTGCGCAGTTCGGGCGTCGTCAGATACGCCGGAAAATGGAATGCCAAGACGCCCAGGACCGACAGGATCGCCAGGAACAGCGCGATCACGCCAGTGATCATCCCGGTGCCCGGGTGGATGCGGCCGTCCTGCTTGAACAAGTCCAGGACCCGGCGATGGATGGACGCGCGCTGATTCATTTCACTTTTATGGCAGACCACGGGGAAGCGAGTGTATCCCCCGCCTCCAAAAGCCATGTAAAGAAACGTGAGGAGATAAGACCAACCGATCTTCGCCCGCCCCCCCTTGCGCCGTGTCAATTCTCGCGCACCGCCGCGGCCGCGTCGGGTTGACTTTGAAGGGCCATTGCGCTGTCATGGAACCGACAGCTCATTTACGGGCCGGCCCGCCGGCCCCGCGCAGCCCCCCCCTTCAACCGGATCACGCAAGAGGCCGTCATGTTCCCTGAGTATCGCCAACTGATTACCCGCCTGAAAGCCGAAAACGGACATTTCTCCGCCCTGTTCCAACGCCACAACGACCTGGACCAGGAAATCAAGAACATGGAGGCGGGCATCGTGCCGGCCTCGGACACCAACGTCGAAGTCCTGAAAAAGGAAAAGCTGCTGCTCAAGGACAAGCTCTACAGCCTGCTGCGCGCGGCGGATCAGAACGCCGGCTAGCCTGGCTTCACGGATTCCCCTGCGACAAGGCGCCCATCCACGGGCGCCTTTTTGTTGCCCGCCTCCCACGCAGCGCTCATCGCTCGGTCCGAGTTTCGGCCACCACGCCGCTCCGCGGGTGAATGAGTCCGGCAACAGGATCCGCGTTTCCCCGGTCGGCTTGGGCCGCCATGCGATCCCGGCCCCGCCGCCCTCGCGCACTGCCCGTTCCGGCGCACTTGCTGACATTAAGCTGAATAAATAAAATCGCCGCATACGGCCGCCCGTCGGCCGCGTGAACAGGATGCCAAGGTGCAAGACAGAGATTTCAAGGCAGGCGAGGCCGTATCGCCAGTGACCGGCTGGGCCATGATGCCGCTGGTGGAACACGATTCACTGTTGCTGCGATTGGACTTCCTGACCGACCCATCGCCCGCGGCCGCCACGCGCAGCGAACGAGGCCGCGTCTATGCCGTGACCTCCGAGCAACTGCAACTGTTGCTCGATTCATTACAGGCCCAGCTCGCCAAGCTGCAGCCCGGCCAGGGCGGCCCGCGCCATTGAGCCGGGGCGGCGCCATGACGCCGCCACCCAATCTTCAGGATTGCTAAAGATAGATTAGGATCTTTAGATTCTCTAATTACACTGCAACCGCTAGTCTGTCGCCCTTGATTCAGGGTACGACATGACCAGCGCCTTTTTCCCCGGTTTTTTCCTCAGCCTCAGCCTGATCCTCGCGATCGGCGCGCAGAATGCCTTCGTCCTGCGGCAAGGCCTGCGCCAGGAACACGTCTTCGCCGTCTGCCTGGTCTGCGCCGTGTCGGACGCCGTGCTGATCGCCGCGGGCGTGGCCGGCTTCGGCCTGGCGTCGAACGCCCTGCCCTGGCTGGAGCCGGTGCTGCGCTACGGCGGCGCGCTGTTCCTGCTGACCTACGCGGCGCGCAGCTTCCGCTCCGCGCTGCGCAACCACGGCAGCCTGACGCCATCGTCGCGCCAGGCCGCCGGGCTGGGCGCCACGCTGGCGACCTGCCTGGCCTTCACCTGGCTCAACCCGCACGTCTACCTGGATACCGTGGTCCTGCTGGGCTCGATCTCCAGCCAGTACGAGGGCCGCAAGGTGGCCTTCGCGCTGGGGGCCATGACAGCCTCGTTCGCCTTTTTCTTCACGCTGGGCTTCGGCGCCCGCCTGCTTCGGCCGGTGTTCGCCAGCCAGACCGCCTGGCGGATACTGGATGCCCTGGTCGGCCTGGCCATGCTGGCGATCGCGGTCAAGCTGCTGTGGCCGTAACGGCGGCCTTGCGGGCGGCGGCCGGCGTATTGCGGAACGTGACGCCCAGGCGGTTGAACGCATTCATCAGCCCGATGGCATAGGCCAGGTCCGCCAGTTCCTTGTCGCTGAATTCGGCCGCCGCGGCCGCATAGTCGGCATCCGGCACGCCGGTTTCGGCCACCCGCGTCACGCATTCGGCCCAGGCCAGCGCGGCCTGTTCGCGGGCGCTGAACACCGCGCCGCCTTCGCGCCACACCGGCACCAGCACCAGCTTGTCCACCGTCACGCCCTGCTTGAGCAGGTCGCGGCTGTGCATGTCGATGCAGTAGGCGCAGCCGTTTATCTGCGAGACGCGCAGGTACACGAGGTTGACCAGCGCCTCCGGCAGGCCGCATTGGCGCAGATAGGCGTGAACGGCGCCGAAGGCCTTGTAGCCCTCCGGGGCGGCTTGGGCATAGTCGAGGCGATGACTCATGATGAAAGTCCTGATAACTGTGTGTCGAAGGCTCCATGCTGCGCCCGCGCCGCGTTTTGCGGTAGATCCAAGAACCGGGTTCCGGCGTGGGCCATGTCGCCGCGGAGCGGCGCCAGCCCCGGCGGCGCCTGGAGTATCCTGCGCGACAGCACAGCACGCCGCCACGCGGCGCCAACGGTTCGACCGGACACAAGGAACCCCCGCATGAAACGCCTCCTGCCCCTGGTGTTTTCCCTTCTCGCCTGGCCCGCCCACGCCGCCTGCCCGGCGCCGGCGGAGTGGGCACGCACGTTCCAGCAGGCGCACGCCGACTTCCACGTCGCGCCGGACCGCGACGAACCCTCGCTGTTCACCCCGGCCTTCGACGCGGCCTTGCGCCGCGAATGGAACTACGCCCAGGGCGAGGTCGGCCATCTCGACTACGATCCCTGGCTCGGCGCGCAGGATGGCGAGATCGGAGGCAAACCGGTGTTCGAGACCGAATCAGAAACCCGCGGCACCGCGATCGTGGCGATGCGCTACCCCTTCGTGCTGGAACCCGGCGGCCCGCGCACCCCGCAGGTCGTGCACCTGGTGCTCAAGCGCGAGGCGTCGCAATGCTGGCGCCTGGACGACTTCATCACCCCGCTGGGCGATTCGCTGCAACGGTTGTATGCGGCGCGCGAGGACACGCCCCAGGAACACAAGCCTACGAGTCCGCCTGCTGCCGATACGCACGCTCGTTAGCCTCATCCTTGTCGATGACCCAGACCATGAACATGCAGGCAAGGAGCAGGCCGAAGCCGATCCAGACCATGGCGGCGGGCGCGGCCTCCCGCCCCTGACGGATATCCGCGACGACTTTATCCGGCGACACCAGCAGCCGTCCGTCGTGTTCCATCAACAGGACGCGCCGGTTGCTGAAGAACGGATAGACCGACTGCTTGAACCAGACGATCTTCAGCTTTTCCCCCTCCATCGCCTCACGCACCTGCGCGACCTTACCGACGAAGCAATTGGGGCTTGCGTAAGCCGGCCCCGCACAGACATATTCCTGCCCGTCCACCACCAGCAACGCCGCGCGTGATTTGCCGACGGACTTGAACGTCGCGAGCCCTTCCGTGATACGTATCTCGGACTGTTCGGGAAAGCGCAGCTTCATATCGTAGATGCGCGGCAGGATCAGCCCCGCGAAGAAGACCAGGCAGAGGACGGCCACCCAGGTTGTCCGAGGATGGGCCTGCATGTGCCGCCATATCGTCCGTATTTTCATGCGACGGCAATATAGGCATGCGGGATGACGGGCCGATGACGCCTGCCGCGCGCCCAAATGCGCAAGGCCTTGCAGACGGATGCCTGCAAGGCCTTGATTGGATTGGTCGGGGCGGCGGGATTCGAACTCGCGACCCTCTGCTCCCAAAGCAGATGCGCTACCAGGCTGCGCTACGCCCCGAGGGTCGCAACTATACCAGATACCGGCGCGCCCCCGGCAAATCCCGGCAGGCCACGCCCGCGCAACGCGCAGCCCGGCGATCCCCTGATTGACACCTATATAGTTGAAGCATAAATTAATTCGACATACCTAATAACGACATTCATCGGGAACCACATGGCCAACGCCTCCTCTCCATCCGCCTGGGCCACGCCCACGCGGACCACCTACACCGTATTGTTCGTCTGCTGGCTGGCGATCCTGTTCGAGGGCTACGACGTCGGCGTCATGGGCGCGGTGCTGCCCGCCCTGGCCGACGACAAGAGCTGGAACCTGACGCCGATCGAACTCGGCATGCTCGGCAGCTACGCACTGGCGGGCATGTTCGTCGGCTCGTTCGCCGTCGGCACGCTGTCCGACCTGCTGGGCCGCCGGCGCATGCTGCTGGCCTGCGTGACGCTGTTCTCGCTGACCATGATCGGCGCGGCCTGGGCGCCGACGCCGACCTGGTTCGCCACCTTCCGCTTCATCGGCGGCCTGGGGCTGGGCGGCGTGATCCCGGTGGCGGCGGCGCTGACGATCGAGTATTCCCCGCCCGCCAAACGGGGCTTCAACTACGGCGTGATGTATTCCGGCTATTCGCTTGGCATCCTGTGCTCCGCCGCGGTGGCCATGGCCGTGCTGCAGCACTGGGGCTGGCGCGCGGTGATCCTGGTGGGCGCGGCGCCGCTGCTGCTGGTGCCGGTGCTGGCGCGCCTGCTGCCCGAATCGCTGGAATACCTGCTGGCCAAGGGCGACGAGGCCGGCGCCCGCGGCGTGGCGCAGCGCCTGGGCATCGCCTCGCTGGAACCGTTCCGTCCGCGCGAAGTGACGGGTGAAAAGACCACCTGGCGCGATGTGATGGCCGCGGTGTTCGCGCCGCGCCACCTGCGGGCCACGCTGTGCTTCTGGGGCGCGCTGTTCCTGGGGATGATGCTGGTGTATGGCCTGAACACCTGGCTGCCGCAGATCATGCGCAAGAACGGCTACGACCTGGGCTCTAGCATCTCGTTCCTGCTGGTCTTCAGCCTGGCGTCGGCCATCGGCGGCCTGGTGCTGGGCCAGTTCGCCGACAAGAGCGAGCCGCGCAAGATCGTGGCGCTGTTCTACCTGGTGGGCGCGATCGGCATCTACTGCCTGACCTACAACAATCCGCTGGCGGTCAATTACCTGTGGGTGGCGCTGGCCGGCATCGGCAGCATTTCGTCGTCGCTGATCCTGACCGGCTACCTGGCCGGCTACTACCCGGCGCACGCGCGCGGCGCGGCCACCGGCTGGGCGCTGTCGTTCGCCCGCATCGGCGCCATGAGCGGCCCCATCGTCGGCGGCTATCTGGCGGGATTGAAATTGCCGCTGGCCTGGAACTTCATCGCCTTCTCGTGCGCGGCGGTGCTGGCGGCGGTGTTCGTGATCCTGATTCCGGGCCGCTACGCGGGCGGCGCGCCGGCACGGCCGGCGGCCGGCACGCGGCCCGTGGAGCAACAACAGTCCTGACACGTCGATTGTCCGGCACCGCGACGCTCGCCGCGGAATCGGACTGACGGAAACGACAACGGCGCACCAAAAGGTGCGCCGTTGTTTCGCATGGGATCCGTGCCGGACCGCGCCGCCTGCCGGTTGCCCGCCAGGCTTGCGCTGCGGCGGACGATCAGCCGAAACGGCCGGTGATGTAGTCTTCGGTTTCCTTGCGCGACGGCTTCACGAAGATCTGGTCGGTCTGGCCGAATTCCATCAGCTCGCCCAGGTACATGTAGGCCGTGAAGTCCGAGCAACGGGCGGCCTGCTGCATGTTGTGGGTCACGATGACGACGGTGTAGTCGTTCTTCAGTTCGGCGATCAGTTCCTCGATCTTGGCGGTCGAGATCGGATCCAGCGCCGAACACGGCTCGTCCAGCAGCAGCACTTCCGGCTTGATGGCCACGCCGCGCGCGATGCACAGACGCTGTTGCTGGCCGCCCGACAGGCTGTTGCCGCTCTGGTGCAGCTTGTCCTTCACTTCATTCCACAGCGCGGCCTTGCTCAGCGCCCATTCCACGCGCTCGTCCATCTCGCCCTTGGACAGGCGCTCGAACAGACGCACGCCGAAGGCGATGTTGTCGTAGATGCTCATGGGGAACGGCGTGGGCTTCTGGAACACCATGCCGACCTTGGCGCGGATCAGCGAGATATCGGTCTTGGCCGTCAGCAGGTTTTCGCCGTCCAGGATGATTTCGCCCTCGGCGCGCTGGCCCGGGTACAGCTCGAACATGCGGTTGAAGGTGCGCAGCAGCGTCGACTTGCCGCAGCCCGACGGGCCGATGAAGGCGGTGACCTTCTTCTCCTGGATCGACATGTTCACATTGCGGATCGCATGGAACTTGCCGTAGTAGAAGTTCAGGTTCTTGACCTCGATCTTGTTCTTGACGGCGGTAGCGGTGTTTTCCATTTGGTTTCCCTAGGTCCGGCGCGGCGGGCGCGCCGGCAAAGCGATCTTTACTTGCGGAACATGTTGCGGGCAATGATGTTGATGCCCAGCACCAGCAGCGTAATCAGGGTGGCGCCGGCCCACGCCAGGTCGTTCCAGTCCTTGAAGGGGCTGGCGGCGTATTGGTAGATCACGACCGGCAGGTTGGCCATCGGGCCGTTCATGTTGGTCGACATGAACTGGTTCGACAACGCCGTGAACAGCAGCGGCGCGGTTTCGCCCGAGATGCGGGCGATGGCCAGCAGCACGCCGGTGATGATGCCGGTCTTGGCGGCGCGATAGCACACCAGGGTGATCATGCGCCACTTGGGGCAGCCCAGCGCGGCCGCGGCTTCGCGCAGGCTGTTGGGCACCAGCAGCAGCATGTTGTCGGTGGTGCGCACCACCACCGGGATCACCAGGATCGACAGCGCGATGGCGCCGGCCCAGCCCGAGTAGTGCCCGACCTGCGCCACGTACACGGCGTAGATGAACAGACCGATGATGATGGACGGCGCCGACAGCAGCACGTCGTTCAGGAAGCGCGTGGCCGGCGCCAGCCAGCCACGCTGGCCGTATTCGGCCAGGTAGGTGCCGGCCAGGATGCCGACCGGCGTGCCGATCAGCGTGCCCACGCCCGCCATCATCACGCTGCCGAAAATGGCGTTGACCAGGCCGCCGGACTGCCCCGGCGGCGGCGTGATTTCGGTGAAGAGCGTGTACGACAGCGCCGGCGCGCCCTTGAACAGCAGGGTCTGGATGATCCAGAACAGCCAGAACAGCCCGAACACCAGCGTGGCCAGCGAGATGGTCAGCATGATGCGGTTGACCACCCGGCGCCGGCGATACACGCCGTTCTGCATATTGAGTACGGATACAGCCATGATCTTTTCCTTGTGCGGCGGGATCAGGATTTCTTGCCTTCACCGGCCGACAGGCGGACCAGCAGCATCTTCGCCAGGGCCAGCACGATCGTGGTGATCAGGAACAGGATCAGGCCCAGTTCCAGCAGCGCCGACTTCTGGATGCCACCGGCTTCATTGAATTCGTTGGCCAGCGCCGAGGCGATCGAGTTGCCCGGCGAGAACAGCGAACCGGACCACTTGAAGGCGTTGCCGATCACGAAGGTCACCGCCATGGTCTCGCCCAGCGCGCGTCCCAGGCCCAGCATGATGCCGCCGATGACGCCCGACTTGGTGAAGGGCAGCACCACGCGCCACATCACTTCCCAGGTCGTGCTGCCCAGGCCGTAGGCCGATTCCTTCAGCATCGCCGGCACCAGTTCGAACACGTCGCGCATCACCGCGGCGATGAACGGGATGATCATGATCGACAGGATCAGGCCGGCGGTGAAGATACCGATGCCGAACGGCGGCCCGGCGAACATGCCGCCAATGATGGGCACGCTGCCCAGCGTGGCGATCAGGAACGGCTGCACGTACTGCTGGAACACCGGCACGAAGACGAACAGGCCCCACATGCCGTAGATGATCGACGGAATCGCCGCCAGCATCTCGACCGCGGTGCCCAGCGGGCGGCGCAGCCAGGTCGGCGACAGTTCGGTCAGGAAGATGGCGATGCCGAACGACACCGGCACCGCGATGATCAGGGCGATGGCCGAGGTCAGCAGCGTGCCGATGATGGGCACCACCGCGCCGTAATTCTGTTTGACCGGATCCCAGTCGTTCAACCACAGGAACGACAGGCCGTACTTGGCCAGCGATTCGCGGCTGCCGTAGATCAGGGATACCAGGATCGCCGCCAGCAGAATGAACACCAGGAAGGCGAACAGGCGGGTCAGGTTCTTGAACAGCGCATCCATCAGCGCGTTTTTATTTTGCTTCATAGGCGAAGGCGTGCCGGTAGTCACGGAATCCGCCACGCTGGGCGGGAGCGGCACACTATTATCCATTACCGCGCTCATGGATGGACTTTCCTTAGGAAACCTTGGGGGAAACTACAGGTGGGTCCGGGAGACCCGCCCTGGTAGCCGGCGGACCGGATACCAGGGCAGTTGGCCGATGCCGGCGCGGGGCGGAGCCGCCGCGCCAGGCACCTGCCTTACTTCCAGACGGCCTTGCCGTCGGCAGCCTTGACCTCGCCCCAGGCGGCGCGGATTTCCTTGGTCACGGCGTCGGGCAGCGGCACGTAGTCCATGGCTTCAGCCGACTTGGCGCCGTTCTTGAAGGCCCAGTCGAAGAATTCCAGGACAGCCTTGCCCTGAACCGGCTTGTCTTGCGACTTGTGGATCAGGATGAAGGTGGCGGCGGTGACGGGCCACGAATCGGCGCCCGGCTCGTCGGTCAGGACCACGCCCATGCCAGGCGCGCTCTTCCAGTCGGCGTTCGCGGCAGCGGCGGCGAAGGCCTTCTGTTCCGGCTGGACGAACTTGCCGGCCTTGTTCTGCAGTTGCGTCCAGGCCAGCTTGTTCTGCTTGGCGTAGGCGTATTCGACGTAGCCGATCGAGTTCTTCAGCTGGCCGACGTAGGCGGCGACGCCTTCGTTACCCTTGCCACCCTGACCCACGGGCCACTTGACGGCCTTGCCTTCGCCGACTTGTTCCTTCCACTCCGGCGACACCTTGGACAGGTAGTTGGTCCAGCCGAAGGTGGTGCCCGAGCCGTCCGAACGGTGCACGACGATGATGTCGGCCGAGGGCAGCTTCACGTCGGGGTTCAGCGCCTTGATGGCGGCGTCGTCCCACTTCTTGATCTTGCCCAGGAAGATGTCGCCCAGGACCTTGCCCGACAGCTTCAGCTTGCCCGGCTCGACGCCGTCGATGTTCACCACGGCAACCGTGCCGCCGATGACGGCCGGGAATTGCAGCAGGCCGTTCTTTTCCAGGTCAGCCGCCTTCATGGGATCGTCCGAAGCGCCGAAATCGACGGTCTTGGCGATGATCTGTTGCTGGCCGCCGCCCGAACCGATCGACTGGTAGTTCACGGCGTTGTTGGTCGCGGCCTTGTAGTCCGACGCCCACTTGGCGTAGATCGGGTACGGGAACGAAGCGCCGGCGCCGGTCACATCGGCGGCCTGGACGGCAAAAACGGCGGCGCTCAGCGCGACACCCAGGGAAACTTGTTTGAAGACACGTTTGAACATCTTGGTTCCTTCTGTGCTCGTTAGAGGAGTCTTTGGCAGGCTTTCTACTGCCTGTCTTTCAGCGACCCTCGCATCTTAGAAGCCCAACGTGACAAGATAGTGACAGTCATAAACCCCCCCCGGAGCGCTGCGCGCTTCCCCCCCAGGGGGGCGCCGGTGGCGGACCGGCGGAGCCGGATCCGCGCGGCCTGGCTTGGGAGGGGGGTGGCCTGGGGGGTGGTTTTCTGACGGTGATGAGGGTTGGGGACGGATGGTTTGGCTCGGGGGGAGCCTGCGTCGAGCGGCTTGGCTTTGTCTGGCGGATCTGGGGGACGGATAGGAAAGGCCCCGCTGGGCGGGGCCTGGTTCCGTTTCCGCATGGCCTGCGCGGAAGGGGTAAGGACGGGCGGGGCTATACGCCCAGCTTCTGCATCAGGTACTGGTGCAGGTTGAACGGCTCGCGGCGGCTGCGCACGCGGACGTAGTCGCCGTCGGCCTGTTGCTGCCAGGCCAGCTGGTTGTCGCGCAGCGCGAAGGTGAAGGCTTCGTCGATGACGCGCTTCTTGAGCGTCTTGTCGTAGATCGGGAAGGCGATTTCCACGCGGCGGAAGAAATTGCGGTCCATCCAGTCGGCCGACGACAGATACACCGTCTCGGCGCCCTCGGCGTAGAAATAGAACACGCGCGAGTGCTCCAGGAAGCGGCCGACGATGGAGCGCACCCGGATGTTCTCGGACAGCCCCGGCACGCCGGCGCGCAGCGCGCAGACGCCGCGCACGATCAGGTCGATCTTCACGCCGGCCTGGCTGGCCTTGTAGAGCTCCTCGATGATCTGCTCTTCCAGCAGCGAGTTCATCTTGGCCATGATGCGCGATCGCTTGCCCGCCTTGGCGGCGCGGGCCTCGGCGCGGATCAGCGCCACCATACCCTCGTGCATGGTGAACGGCGACTGCATCAGCGACTTGAGCGAGCGGCGCGCCCCCAGGCCGGTCAGCTGCGCGAACACCTTGTCCATGTCCTCGCACAGCTTGGGATCGGCGGTCAGCAGGCCGAAATCGGTGTACAGCCGCGCGGTGCGCGGGTGGTAGTTGCCGGTGCCCAGGTGGGCGTAGCGGCGCAGGCGGCCCTTTTCGCGCCGCAGCACCACCGCCATCTTGGCGTGGGTCTTGTGCGCCACCACGCCGTAGACCACGTGCGCCCCCACCTCTTCCAGCTTGGAGGCCCAGTTGATGTTGGTCTGCTCGTCAAAGCGCGCCATCAGCTCCACCACCACCGTCACTTCCTTGCCGGCGCGCGCCGCGGCCAGCAGGATCTTCATCAGCTCGGAATCCTCGCCGGTGCGGTAGATGGTCTGCTTGATGGCCATCACGTCCGGATCCAGCGCGGCGGCGGTCAGGAAGTCGATGACGGGCTGGAACGACTGATAGGGATGGTGCAGCAGGCGGTCCTGCTCGGCCACGGCCTCGAACAGCTCGGCCGGCTTGTCGCCGATGCGGTCGAACGGCGCCGGCACCGGCGCGCGGTAGTCGGGGAACAGCAGGTCGGGCCGGTTGGGCGAGTTGCACAGCTGCATCAGGCGCGACAGGTTCACCGGACCCGGCACGCGGTAGGTGTCCTCGGCCTTGAGCGAGAACTCGCGCTGCAGGAAGGTCTCCAGCTCGACCGGCGTCAGCTTGTCGATCTCCAGGCGCACGGCGGCGCCGAAGTTGCGCTGCGACAGCTCGCCCTGCAGGGCGTGGCGCAGGTTGGTGACTTCTTCCTCGTCCACGAACAGGTCGCTGTTGCGCGTCACCCGCCACTGGTAGCAGCCCAGCATCTCCAGCCCCGGGAACAGCTCGCCAACGAAGGCGCGCAGCAGCGAGGTCAGCAGGATGTAGCCTTCCGGATGGCCGGACAGCTCCGGCGGCATCTTGATCAGGCGCGGCAGCGCGCGCGGCGCCTGCACCACGGCGATCGAGGCCTGGCGGCCGAAGGCGTCGGCGCCGGACAGCGAGACGATGAAGTTCAGGCTCTTGTTGTAGACCCGCGGGAACGGGTGCGCCGGGTCCAGCCCGATCGGGGTCAGCAGCGGCATCACGTCGCGGTTGAAGACCTCGCGCGCCCATTCCTGCTGCTCTGCGTTCCATTCCGACGCATGGTGCAGCGCGATACCCTCGGCCTGCAGCGCCGGCAGGATGGCGTCGTTGAGCAGCGCGTACTGCCGTCCCACCAGTTCGTGCACCGCCTGCTGCACGTTCTCGAACGCCTGGTCCGGCGTCATGCCGTCCGGGCCGACCGAGTTGGGCGACTGGCGTTGCTGCTCTTTCAGGCTCGAGATCCGGATCTCGAAGAATTCGTCCAGGTTGGAACTGACGATACAGACATAGCGCAGCCGTTCGAGCAGGGGCGTACTGGGATTCTCAGCCATCGCCAGCACGCGTTCGTTGAATTTGAGCAGCGACAACTCGCGATTCAGGAGCAAGGGCTCGGCGGGCGGGCGTGTGGTCATACCGGATTCCATACGTAGGGAGAGCGTGGAGTTTTACTGCAAAATAGTGACGGTTCTATGACACAACGCCAAATGCGTAGCGTACGACAAAACCGGGACGCATGGAGCATGGTCTCCCGCCGCCAACTGCCTGTTCCATAAGCGAAAACCCGCAGCGGAAGGCGCTGTCATATGGGGTCTCTATAATCAGGCCACCTCACAGCCAATATTACGAGCCGCATGGATCAACTTCTGGCCGCCGTGGACCTCGGGTCCAACAGCTTCCGCCTCTCCATCGGACGCATCGTTCAGCAGGACGGTACGCCCCAGATCTACCAGATCGATCGCCTCAAGGAAACCGTCCGGCTCGCCGCCGGGCTGGACGCCGAAAAACGCCTCGGCGACGACGCCATCGAGCGCGCCATCGCCGTCCTGGAACGTTTCGGCGAACGCCTGCGCAGTTTCCATCCCAACCGCGTGCGCGCGGTCGCCACCAACACCTTCCGGGTGGCGCGCAATACCCGCGATTTCCTGCCCCGGGCCGAAGCCGCCCTGGGCTTCCCGATCGAAGTCATCGCCGGCCGCGAAGAGGCCCGCCTGATCTTCTCGGGCGTGGTCCACACCCTGCCGCCCTCGCCCAACAAGCGCCTGGTCATCGACATCGGCGGCGGTTCCACCGAAGTCATCATCGGCAAGGGCCACGAACCCGGCCTGATGTCGTCGCTCTACATGGGCTGCGTCAGCTACAGCCGCCAGTTCTTCTCGGACGGCATCGTCGACGCCCACCAGATGAAACAGGCCGAACTGGCCGCGCGGCGCGAGATCGAAGTCATCGCCAAGCAGTACCGCAAGACCGGCTGGAAGGAAGCCTACGGCTCCTCCGGCACCGCCAAGGCGCTGTACGCCATCCTCACCGAAGGCGGCATGTCCGAACGCGGCATCACCCGCGCCGGCCTGAGCAAGCTGAAAGACCGCATCGTGCGCGCCGGCCGCGTCATCCCGTCCGAGCTGCCCGGTATCAAGGTCGAGCGCGCCGACGTGCTGCCCGGCGGGCTGGCCATCATGAGCGCGCTGTTCGACGAACTGGGCATCGACGTCATGCACACCGGCGACGGCGCGCTGCGCCTGGGCGTGCTGTATGACCTGCTGGGCCGCGACGACGAGCACGACAAGCGCGACGAGTCGGTGCGACAGTTCATGAAGCGCTATCACGTCGACGTCAATCAGGCGCGCCGTGTGCACCGCGCCGCGCTCAGCCTGTTCGACACGATGATGCCCGAAGGCGCCGAACGCGCCGAACTGCGCGCCGCCCTGGGCTGGGCCGCCGACCTGCACGAAGTGGGCCTGTCGATCGCCCACAACGCGTACCACAAGCACACCGCCTACGTGCTCGAGAACGCCGACATGCCGGGCTTTTCGCGCGCCGACCAGCAACTGCTGGCACTGCTGGCGCTGGGCCACCAGGGCAAGCTGAGCAAGCTCGAGCCGCTGGTGCGCAACCGCGCCCAGTGGATCGCCATTCTCAGCCTGCGGCTGGCCGTGCTGCTGTTCCGCCGCCGCGGCGAGATCGACCCCCTGCCCCTGACCGCGTCCATGCGCAACGACTCCATCGTGGTGCGCGTGAACCGCGACTGGCTCGCGCAACACCCGCTCAGCGACTTCACGCTGCGCGCGGAAGAAGCCGAATGGTCGAAGGTGGGATTCTCGTTCGAACTGCTCGAGTTCTGAATCGCGTCCTGAAAACAGCACGGCCCCGGACAAGTCCGGGGCCGTGCGGCGAAGCAGGCTTCAGGCGCTAGAACGGCGAGAGATCAGTCTCGCGTTCGAGCTGCTTGAGTTCCAGGCGGAATGGCCGCGTTGCCCGCCGAATCAGTCTGATCTTCATACGGCGGAACAAGCGGCGCATGATCAGCGCTGACCGTTGGCCGTGGGTTGATCCAGGCCGAAATGGCGGCGGTAACGCTCGTCCATGCCGTCCATCTTCAGCAGCACCGGGAAGTCGGCGGCATTGAAATCCGGGTCCCAGGCAGGTTCGCCGCAGACCGTTGCGCCCAGCTTCAGGTAACCCTTGATCAGCGGCGGCACACGGGCCGGCAGCGTGCTGTTGAGCTTTTCCACCGGGTAGCGGTGCAGCGGCGTCACGTGCGGCTGGCCTTCTTTCGGCAGCTGCTTGGAAATGGTGCGCCACACTTCGGCGGCGGTGACGCCGTCGTCGCGCAGGCTGACGCTGGCGCAGCCCAGCACGTACTGGTAGCCGCCGCGGCGCAGGTATTCCGCCAGGCCGGACCACAGCAGCATGATGACCGCGCCGTTGCGGTAGTCGGCGTGGGTGCACGAGCGCCCCACTTCCACCAGTTCGTCGCGGATCGGGCCGAGGCCCGCCAGGTCGAATTCGGATTGCGAGTAGTAGCCGCCGGCCTCGCGCGCCTTTTCGGGCGTGAGGATGCGGTAGGTGCCCACGACACGGCCGGTGTCGAGCTCGCGCACCATCAGATGCTCGCAGAAGGGATCGAAGCGGTCGTGCTCGATTCCGTCCTGGGCATCGGGAAAGACCGCGCCCATGTCTTCGGTGAAGACGTCATAGCGCAGGCGCTGGATCTGTTCAATTTCCTCGGCCGTGCGCGCCAGGCCGACCACCAGCACCCGTGCGGCGGGGCCCGTCCACGGTTCTGTAGCATTACGGCTTGGGTTGATGCGTGCTAGTTCCAGCATTGCGCGAAGCTCCTAGAGAGTCCGGTCAGTTTGGACGCCCTGTATGTCAAAGACTTGACCAATATGTTACGTGACTATGAAGTTTAGTTCGGAGCGGTGCGGCCTTAATCCCGCAAAGTTCGACAAAACTTTACAAAACAATACTTATTTCTCACAAACAATGGCCATTCATCGCAAAGCAATGAATGGCCATGTCTGGTCCCGGTGGATTTGGCGTTATCCCAGGCTGGCCGCCAGTTTCTCGGCGGAGGTCACGGCCAGGGTTTCATCCTCGGCCTCGACCATGAGACGCAGCTTGGGCTCGGTGCCCGAGGCGCGGATCAGGACGCGGCCGCGGTCACCCAGTTCGGCCTCGACCGCCTGGCGCGCGGCGGTCAGGCCCGGATGGGTCTTCCAGTCCTGGCCCGGCGTCAGCGGCACGTTGATCATCTTCTGCGGGTACATGCGCAGGTCCTTGATCCACTCGGCCATCGAGACATGGTTGCGGCGCAGCGCGGTCAGCACCTGCAGCGCCGCCACGATACCGTCGCCGGTGGAGTGGCAGTCCAGGCACAGCAGGTGGCCGGAGCTTTCGCCGCCGTAGAGCCAGCCGCGCGCCTGCATCTGTTCCAGCACGTAGCGGTCGCCCACGTTGGCGCGCTCGAAGCCCACGTTCAGGCGTTGCAGCGCGCGCTCGAAGCCGAAGTTGGTCATCAGCGTGCCGACCACGCCGTCCACCTTGCCGCGCTGCATGCGCTCGCGCAGGATGGCGTACAGCAGCTCGTCGCCGTTGTAGATGCGGCCGTCGCCGTCCACCATCTGCAGGCGGTCGGCATCGCCGTCCAGCGCGATGCCGAGCTGGGCGCCGCGCGCCTTCACTTCCTTGGCCAGTTGCTCCGGGTGCAGCGCGCCCACGCCCTTGTTGATGTTGAAGCCGTCCGGGTGCACGCCGATGGCATGCACTTCGGCGCCCAGCTCGCGGAACACGTGCGGCGCGATGTTGTAGGCGGCGCCATGGGCGGCGTCCACCACGATCGTCATGCCGTTCAGGTCCAGATCGTTGGGGAAGGTGCTCTTGCAGAATTCGATGTAGCGGCCCTGGGAGTCCGACATGCGGCGCGCGCGGCCCAGTCCTTCGGAACTGACACAGCCCAGCGGCTCGTCCAGGGCGGCCTCGATGGCGGCCTCGATCTCGTCGGGCAGCTTCATGCCCTGGGCCGAGAAGAACTTGATGCCGTTGTCCTGGTAGGGATTGTGCGAAGCGCTGATCACGATGCCGGCGACCAGGCGCAGCGCGCGGGTCAGGTAGGCCACGGCGGGGGTGGGGATCGGGCCGGCCAGCAGCACGTCGATGCCCGCGGCCGACAGGCCGGCTTCCAGCGCCGACTCCAGCATGTAGCCGGAGATGCGGGTGTCCTTGCCGATCACGACCTGCGGGCGGCTGCCGCCGCGCACCGCGTGTTCACGGGCCAGCACGCGGCCGGCGGCGTAGCCCAGGCGCAGGGCGAATTCCGCGTTGATCACCGGGCCGCCGACTTCGCCGCGCACCCCGTCGGTACCAAAATACTTGCGTTGAGTCATGAAGTGATTGCTCCTTGTTCGGCCGCCTGCCAGACCTTGAGCGCGTCGACCGTGGCCGCCACGTCGTGCACCCGCACGATCGAGGCGCCACGGGCCACACAGGCCAGGGCGGCGGCAATGCTGCCAGCCAGCCGGTCGCCGACCGGCCGGCCGGTGGCCTGGCCGATCATGTTCTTGCGCGACAGGCCGATCAGCAATGGATAACCGCCGCTGCGCAGGCTGGACAGCCGGCGCAGCAATTGGAAGTTCTGGTCGGCGGTCTTGCCGAACCCGAAACCGGGGTCCAGCACGATGCGTCGGGGGTCGATCCAGGCGGCGCGCAGCTTCTGTGCGCGCGCCCCCAGGAAGAGTCCGATTTCGCCGATCAGGTCGGAATATTCGGGCGGCGTCGCCTGCATCGTGCGCGGCTCGCCTTTCATGTGCATGACGCACAGCCCGCAGCGCGACTGCGCCACCGCCTCGATGGCGCCGGGCTGCCGGAAGCCGTAGATGTCGTTGATCATGTCGGCGCCGGCATCCAGCGTGGCGCGCATGACCTCGGGCTTGAAGGTGTCGATCGACAGCGGCACGCCGCAGTCGCGCAGCGCCTCGATCACTGGCAGCAGCCGGTCCAGTTCGTCGGCGACCGACACCGGATCGGCGCCGGGCCGCGTCGACTCGCCGCCCAGATCGAGGATCTGCGCGCCTTCGTCGATCAGGCGGCGCGCATGCGCCACCGCGGCGTCGGTATCGTCGTGCTGGCCGCCGTCGGAAAACGAATCCGGCGTGACATTGACGATACCCATGACAAGCGGGCGCTCGAGATCAAACTCGAAGCGCCCGCAAAGGAAGTTATTCGCCATAACTCAGGACGAAAGACCTCAGACCGCGGCTGCCGTGTTACCGCCGGCGGCCAGGCCGGTCGGAGGCGTATCAGACGTATCCGACGGGCCTTGCGGCGTCTTCGGGGGACGCGGGGGGCGGCCCTCGATGATGTCGTTGATCTGGTCGGCGTCGATGGTTTCCCATTCGAGCAGCGCGGCGGTCATGACTTCGACCTTGTCGCGGTTGTCTTCCAGGATCTTGCGCGCGACGCCGTACTGCTCGTCGATGATGCGGCGGATCTCGGAATCCACCTTCTGCATGGTGGCTTCGGACATGTGCGTGGTCTTGGTCACGCTGCGGCCCAGGAAGACCTCGCCTTCGTTCTCGGCGTAGACCATCGGGCCCAGCTCGTCGGTCATGCCGTAGCGCGTGACGATGTCGCGGGCGATGGCCGTGGCGCGTTCGAAGTCGTTCGAGGCGCCGGTGGTCATCTGGTCCATGAAGATCTCTTCGGCGATACGGCCGCCGAACAGCACCGCGATGGTCGACAGCAGGCGGCTCTTGTCCATGCTGTAGCGATCGGTCTCGGGCAGCTGCATCGTCACGCCCAGCGCGCGGCCGCGCGGGATGATGGTGACCTTGTGGACCGGGTCGGTCTTGGGCAGCAGGCGGGCAACGATGGCATGGCCGGATTCGTGGTACGCGGTGTTCTTGCGTTCCTCTTCGGGCATGACGATCGAGCGGCGCTCGGCGCCCATGATGATCTTGTCCTTGGCCTTTTCAAAGTCGGACATATCCACCGTGCGGCCATTGCGGCGCGCGGCGAACAGGGCGGCTTCGTTGACCAGGTTGGCCAGGTCGGCGCCCGAGAAGCCCGGGCAGCCGCGCGCCAGGATGGTCGCGTCGACGTTGGGCGACAGCGGCACCTTGCGCATGTGGACCTTCAGGATCTGCTCGCGGCCGCGGATGTCGGGCAGCGGCACCACGACCTGGCGGTCGAAGCGGCCCGGACGCAGCAGCGCCGGATCCAGCACGTCGGGACGGTTGGTGGCGGCGATCACGATGACGCCCTGGCCCGACTCGAAGCCGTCCATTTCCACCAGCATCTGGTTCAGTGTCTGCTCGCGTTCGTCGTTGCCGCCGCCCAGGCCGGCGCCACGCTGGCGACCGACGGCGTCGATTTCATCGATGAAGATGATGCAGGGCGCGTGCTTCTTGGCGTTCTCGAACATGTCGCGCACGCGGGCCGCGCCCACGCCGACGAACATTTCAACGAAGTCCGAACCGGAGATGCTGAAGAACGGCACCTTGGCTTCGCCGGCGATGGCCTTGGCCAGCAGCGTCTTGCCGGTACCGGGCGAGCCGACCATCAGCACGCCGCGCGGAATGCGGCCGCCCAGCTTCTGGAACTTGCTGGGGTCGCGCAGGAAGTCGACCAGTTCCTGGACGTCTTCCTTGGCTTCATCGCAGCCGGCCACGTCGGCGAAGGTGATCTGGTTGGTGTTCTCGTCGAGCATGCGGGCGCGCGACTTGCCGAAGCTGAACGCGCCGCCCCTGCCGCCGCCCTGCATCTGGCGCATGAAGAACACCCACACGCCGATCAACAGCAGCATGGGGAACCAGGACACGAAGATGCTCATCAGCAGCGACTGCTCTTCGCGCGGCTTGCCCGACACCTGCACGCCGTACTTGAGCAGGTCGGAGACCATCCAGAGGTCGCCCGGCGAGGTCAGCGTGTAGGCGCGGCCCGCGTCCGGCGTGACGTAGAGCACGTCGCCGCCAGGGCCACCTTGCACGTCCACCTTGCGGATACGGCCCGCTTTGGCGTCATCCATGAACTGCGTGTAGGTCACGCCGTCCTGGGTCTGCGCGCGTCCGTCGAACTGCTTGAAGACCGTGAATAGCACAAGGGCTATCACCATCCAGACGGCGACTTTCGAAAATGAATTATTCAAGGTCGATCTCCTGCTTTCGATTCCGACCGGCGACCGCGCACCCGCATATGGCACAGTCACAAGTATGTCAATAGCCCATTCTACCCTGTCGGACCGGGTTGCGTCCTGGGAAGGGGCGGGGCCGCTAAGTTACGTCTGATTCGTGATTTTGCTGGTCGTTGTCTCGGCAGGCCGGCCGCCATCGGGCCGGTGGGTTCTTGTGACCGGGGCACGGGCCCCGGCGCGGGCTATTTCAGATCGCGGGCAACCAGAAAGGTTTCGGAGGACTTGTCCCGCGACGCCTTCGGCTTACGCTCGACCACCCGCTTGAAGTGCTGCTTGAAGGTTTCCACGATCTGCGAAAAGCCGGTTCCGTGGAATGCCTTGACGATCAGCGCCCCGTTGGGCTTGAGGTGAGCGAGGGAAAACTCCATCGCCAGCTCGCACACGTGCTGGATGCGCGCGGCGTCGGCGATACCCACGCCAGATAGGTTGGGGGCCATGTCGGAAATTACAAGGTCCACCGCGCGCGATCCGACCATGTCTTCCAACTGTTTCAAAATGTCATCTTCGCGGAAGTCGCCCTGGATGAATTCGACGCCCGCCACGGGCTCCATGGGCAGCATGTCCAGGGCGATGATGCGCCCGTCCACCACCCCGCCCGGCCCCGCCAGGCGCTCGCGCGCCACCTGCGACCAGCTGCCGGGGGCCGAGCCGAGGTCGACGACCAGGTCGCCGCGGCGCAGCAGTTTCTCGGTGTCGAGAATCTCGATCAGCTTGAAGGCGGCGCGGGCCCGGTAGCCCTTCTGTTGCGCCATCTTCACATAGGGATCGTTGATGTGCTGGTGAATCCAGTCTTTGGAGAATTTATTCTTGGCCATTACCGTACAATTCCACGCATGCCTATATTAGAACTTACCTCTCGTGAGCGCAGCGACCTTCGGTCCGCCGCTCACCCTCTGCGCCCCGTCGTCCTGATCGGCGACAATGGCCTGACCGAAGCCGTGCTCAAGGAAATCGACCTGGCACTCACTTCCCACGGCCTGATCAAGGTCCGGGCCGGCGGCGACGATCGCGAGGCCCGCGAGGCCATGCTGTCGACGATCTGCGACACCCTGTCCTGCGCCCCGGTGCACCACCTGGGCAAGACCCTGATCCTGTTCCGCCCGCTGGCCGGCAACATCAAGCCGCCGGTGCTGGCCGCCCTTGAGCCGGAACGCCCCGCCAAGCGCCGCGCCTCCGAGCCGCATACGCCCAAGAAGCTGGCCGCCGAAGGCAAGACCCTGGCCAAGCGTCCGCGCCGTTCCGAGACGGAAGAGCCCAAGCCGAAGACGCGCTTCGTGCCGCAGGACCAGCTCAACAAGAACGGCAAGCCGATGCGTCCCGGCACCAAGAAAACCACTTCCGGCAGCCACGGCATCCCGCGCCGCGCCGGCAGCGCACTGAGCCTGCGTGCCGGGGCACGCAGCGGCACCAGCCGCAAGTCGTCGCCCAAGCGATAGCACCGCCAGGCACAAAAACGGGCGCTTTACGCGCCCGGTCCACCATAGTGTTCCGCAATCTTGCCGCGGGAATCCTTCCGGATGCCCGGTTCGGTCTATGGTGTTTTGCTGATTTTACCGCTTAGGGCAAGCGTTAGATGTAACGCACGCCCAGGACTTCATACTCGCGAACGCCAGCCGGGGCCTTGACCTCGACCACGTCGCCTTCGCTCTTGCCGATCAGCGCGCGGGCCACCGGGCTCGACACGGAGATCAGGTTTGCCTTGATATCGGCTTCGACGTCGCCGACGATCTGGTACGTCACGCGATCACCCGAATCCAGGTCCTCGATGTCGACGGTGGCGCCGAACACGGCACGACCTTCGGCCTCGAGCGAGCTCGGATCGATCAGGTGGGCATTGGAAAGCGTGCCCTCGAGCTCGGCGATCCGGCCCTCGATGAAACCCTGGCGCTCGCGAGCCGCGTCATACTCGGCGTTCTCCGACAGATCGCCCTGCGCGCGCGCTTCGGCGATAGCGTTGATGACGGCGGGACGTTCCACGGTTTTCAGCCGCTGGAGCTCTTCTTGCAAGCGCTCGGCCCCGCGCACGGTCAAAGGAATGGCAGACATGTCGTTTCCCAAACAAAAGTAGAAAACGCCCCCGACGGAGCGTTCTCGGTGTGAAGGTCCTGGACCTGACGCATGGGCGCCGTCGGAAGCGGAATCGTGACGGGCAACGTCTTGAGCGGAACGGCCAGGGGCGGGCAAGGCTGAACCCGATGGATCCCCCGCTGCCCGCTCGGGCCGGCCCGCCGGACGAATGCGGCAAGCTGCGACCAAAACAAAACCCCGGCTCGGGTCGGAACCGGGGCAATCAAGGTCATATTGTGGTCAAAGTCCACGGGAATTGCAAGCCACCGGAGAAAACGGCGTTTTCGGCGCATTTCGGCGCTGTAACCCGCTAAAACCCGTCGTTTCCCCGATCGGCGCCGGCGTTGCGTAAAAGATACTCAACAGTAGGGACAAACCCGGCCGCCGCGGGGTTTATGTAAAAACGCCATGTTGTATTCAATAAAAAAGGTATAACCGACAAACTGGCCCATTAATAACAATTAAATACATGCCGGTATTCGCCGGCATTTTCCTGTTTTAAGCGAAGGGATACGCGGGTCTGCCGTTTCGGCCACGCGTAAAGCGATTGATTGTGCGTGTTGCAGGTTGGGCGGACGCATCGCAGTCATCCGGGCGCGACGTTCGTCCCTCTATCGCAGCGCTGGCGTGCAAAGGATCCGCGCCTGCGGTGGAGCGCGTTCAAGAACGGGAGCTCCCATGCTGGAAAAACTGAAAGTCCGTACGGGCATGATGCTGGTGCTGGCCTGCTTTGTGATTACCCTGGCGCTGGCTTGCGGCTTGAGCTGGATGAATGCCGAAAACAGCGTGCGGGAAATCGAGGACCTGAATAATGTGGCCGTGCACCAGGTCGATCCGCTTTATGAATCGAACGCCGCGTTGCTGCGCACCCGGCTGTCGCTGGCCGCGAGCATCGCCGACCTGCAGGCCGGCGCCAACGACCAGGCGGCCAGCGCGGAAGCCGCCGCCGCCGGGCAGCTGAAGCTGGCGCGCGAGCGCTTCGACCGCTACATGGCGGTGCCCAAGAGCGAGCGCGGCCAGGAGCTGGCGCTGGTCCTGCAGGGCCGCTTCAACGCCTACGCCGCCGGGCTGGACGAACTGGACGCGGCGCTCAAGGAGCGCTCGGTCGCGCGCTACCAGCAGAACGAAGCTCGCGTGCGCCAGGCCGACGCCGATTTCGCCAAGGACATGCAGGTGTTCCTGGCGCGGGTCCAGGAGCGCAGCGACAGCGTGCTGGACCGCTCTCAGACCACCTATTCGACCGCCCGCATCTCGGCCATCGTGCTGCTGTCGGTGGCGTTGCTGCTGGCGGTGCTGTGCTGGGCCTTCATCCGCCGCGGCGTGCTGCTGCCGCTGCAGGACGCGGGCCGGCATTTCGACCGGATCGCCGCCGGCGACCTGACCCAGCGGGTCGACGCCCGCTCCAGCAACGAGATCGGCACGCTGTTTTCCGCGGTGCGGCGCATGCAGGACGGCCTGACACGCACGGTGACGACGGTGCGCCAGGGGGTCGAGGAGATCAACGTCGGCGCGGCCGAGATCGCCGCCGGCAACGCCAACCTGTCGACCCGCACCGAGGAGCAGGCGGCCGCGCTCGAAGAGACCGCCTCGACCATGGAAGAGCTGGCCGCCACGGTCAAGCAGAACGCCGAGAATGCCGCCCAGGCCAACCAGCTGGCGGCGGTGAGCATGGAGGTGGCGCAGCGCGGCGGCCATACCGTCGGCCAGGTAGTGGCCACCATGCAAGGCATCTCCGACAGTTCGCGGCGCATCGCCGACATCGTCTCGGTGATCGACGGCATCGCCTTCCAGACCAATATCCTGGCGCTGAACGCCGCCGTGGAGGCGGCCCGCGCCGGCGAACAGGGCAAGGGCTTCGCCGTGGTGGCGGGTGAGGTGCGCACCCTGGCGCAACGCGCGGCGCAGGCGGCCAAGGAGATCAAGGCGCTGATCGAGACCTCGGTCGAAACCGTGGCGGCCGGCTCGTCCCAGGTGTCGGCGGCCGGCCAGACCATGGAGGAAATCGTGGTCTCGGTGCAGCGGGTGGCCGACATCATGGGCGAGATCTCGGCGGCCTCGGCCCAGCAGGCCGGCGGCATCGACCAGGTCAGCCTGGCGGTCTCGCAGATGGATGAGGTGACGCAGCAGAACGCCGCGCTGGTGGAAGAGGCCTCGGCCGCCGCCTCGGCAATGGAAGACCAGGCACGGCGCCTGGCGGAAGCGACCGCGGTCTTCAAGACCCAGTCGGGCCAGGTGATCGAGGTGGCGCCGGTGCAGGTCGGCGGCAGGACGCAAGCGTCGCGCCTGTCGCGCTCCTGAGCGAGGTGGCGCGGCCGCGGCCGATCACAGCCGGTCGCGGCTCCGCCCCGCCCTACTTCTTGCGGCGCAGCAACGCGTACAGGATGATCGCGCCGAAGGTCGCGGTACCGATGCCGCCCAGCGTGAAATTGCCCAGCTTGACGGTGAAGTCGCCCGCGCCCAGCACCAGCGTGACCGCGGCCACGATCAGGTTGCGGTTGTCGCTGAAATCGACCTGGTTCACCACCCAGATGCGGGCCCCGGCAATGGCGATCAGGCCGAACACCACCACCGACATGCCGCCGAGCACGGGCCCGGGAATGGTCTGGATCAGGGCGCCGAACTTGGGCGAGAAGCCCAGCACGATGGCGATCAGCGCGGCGATCACGAACACCAGCGTCGAATAGATGCGGGTCACCGCCATCACGCCGATGTTCTCGGCGTAGGTGGTGACGCCGGTGCCGCCGACGGCGCCCGAGACCATGGTCGCCACGCCGTCGCCGACGAAGGCGCGGCCCAGATAGCGGTCCAGGTCCTGGCCGGTCATGGCGCTGACCGCCTTGACGTGGCCCAGGTTCTCGGCGACCAGGATGATGGCCACCGGCACGATCAGGCCCATGGCCTCGGCCTTGAAGACCGGCGCGGCGAAGTGCGGCAGGCCGAACCAGGCGGCGGCCGACACGGCCGAGAAATCGATCGGCTTGCCCAGGTTCAGGCCGTTGGCGCAGATTGCGTAGACCACGCAGGCCAGAATCAGGCCGACCAGGATCAGCAGGCGTTGCACCATGCCCTTGGTGTAGACGGCGATGCCGCCCACGCACAGGATGGTGACGATCGCCATGGCGCTGTCGAAGCCCGAGGCGCCCATGGCGCCCTTGGCGGCGATCGGGGCCAGGTTCAGGCCGATCACCGCGACCACCGCGCCGGTCACGACCGGCGGCATCAGGGTGTCGATCCAGTTGGCGCCGCCGCCGGCGCGGCCGTTGGCGATCCAGACCAGGACGCCGATCAGGGTATAGGCCAGGCCGCAGGCGATGATGGCGCCCAGCGCCACGCCGATATTGGCGTTGGCGCCGCCGCCGGCATAGCCGGTGACGGCGATGACGCCGCCGATGAAGGCGAAGCTGGACCCCAGGTAGCTGGGCACGCGGCCGCCGACGAACAGGAAGAAGATCAGGGTGCCGATGCCCGACATCAGGATGGCGACGTTGGGATCGAAGCCCATCAGCAGCGGCGCCAGCACGGTGGAGCCGAACATCGCCACCACGTGCTGGGCGCCCATGGCCACGTTCTTGGGCCAGGACAGCCGTTCATCGGGGGCGATGATGACGCCGGGCTGGGCGTCGTCCGCCAGGCGCCAGCGCGGAAAATAGGTCTTGGACATGGATTCCCCGGGAGTGATTGGTGTGAGCGGGCGCCAGTGTAAAGGGGGCCGGGAACGGGCGGCAACTTAAGTTCCCCGGCCAGATGCCGTATTAGTGGAAACCCCAGTCAATCCTTCTGCCCCGGAGACTTCCATGGCCATCGATTCCATCAGCGGCACCTCGCGCATCGGCAGCATGGCGGACCTGTGGGCCCAGAAGATCCAGGCCAACAAGGAAGCCAAGGACGCCAAGGCCGGCGATCCGGGCGTCAGCGTCACGCCCGACGGCAAGATCCGCGTCAACAACGCCGGCGCCACGAAGGTGGGCCAGACCCAGGAAACCGAATCGTCCGAAAACGACGACTATTACACCCAGGTGATCAAGGAACTGCAACGCCAGCTCAAGCGCGTCATGGAGCAGATCGCACGCGTGCGCGACAGCAATGCGTCGGCGGAACAGAAAGCCACCCAGATGCAGGCGTTGAACGGACAGGCGCAGCAGATCATGGGCCAGATCCAGAAGGTGATGACCGAGAAGATCAAGGCGATGGCCAAGGCCACCGGCGGCGTCTCGGCCACGGCCTAGCTTTCTTCCCGCGGGTTCTCCCGAATGCCCGCCACACTGATGGCGCGCATCAAAATTTGTGATTGGACTGGCGGCGCATGCAGCCGCTAAGGTCTCCGGACAAATCAAAAAACCACGGAGACAAACCATGCATGCAATGCGCACAGCCCTTGCAGGGGCGCTGCTGGCCGCCTGCGCCGCCCCCGCCCTGGCGGGCACCGTCACGGTGATCACGTCGTTCCCGAAAGATTTGACCCAGGCCTACAAGACCGCGTTCGAGAAGGCCAACCCCGGCATCACGCTGGAAATCCTCAACAAGAACACCGTGTCCGGCATCGCCTACGTGCGCGAGACGCCGGCCGGGCAGCGTCCGGAAGTGTTCTGGGCCAGCGCGCCGGACGCCTTCGAGGTGCTGGGCCGCGACAAGCTGCTGGCCAAGTCGGCGGACGTCGCCAACAAGGACGTGCCGGACAAGATCGGCAACTACCCCATCAACGACCCGGGCGGCATGTACCTGGGCCAGGCGCTGGCCGGCTACGGCATCGTCTACAACACGCGCTACATCGCCGCGCACAAGATCCCCGCGCCGGTCGAATGGAAAGACCTGCTGGCGCCGCATTGGTTCGGCCACGTCGGCATCACCTCGCCGTCGCGCTCGGGCACCATGCACCTGACGGTCGAGACCATCCTGCAGGGCGAAGGCTGGGACGACGGCTGGAACACGCTGCTGCGCATGTCGGGCAACAGCAGCGCCGTCACCGAGCGTTCGTTCGGCGTGCCGGACGGCGTCAACAACGGCCAGTTCGGCGCGGGTCCGGTGATCGACTTCTTCGGCCTGTCGAGCAAGTACTCGAAGTTCCCGGTGGAATTCGTCTATCCCTCCGAGACCGCCATCGTGCCGGCCAACATCGCGCTGATCGACGGCGCCAAGAACACCGAAGAAGGCAAGAAGTTCATCGCCTTCACGCTCAGCCAGGCGGGCCAGGAACTGCTGCTGGAGCCGAAGATCTCGCGCCTGCCGGTGCTGCCGTATTCGGCGCTGGGCGGCAAGGTGCCGCAGGGTTATCCGGATCCCGCCGAGATCGCGCGCCGCAGCAAGGTGCAGTTCAACGCCGACCTGTCGCAGACGCGCTATTACGTGGTGCAGTCGCTGTACGACCAGACCGTCACGTTCCGCCTGAAGGGGTTGCAGGCGGCGACCAAGGCGATCTACGACGCCGAAGCCAAGCTCGGCGACAAGGGCAAGAGCGGCAAGCCGGCCGAACTGCTGGCGCAGGCCCGCAAGCTGGCCTGGGCGCCGCTGGTGGACGGCAAGCAGGCCGCCGATCCCGAGTTCCTGAAGATCTTCAGCGGCAACAAGAAGGACGCCGCGGTCAACCAGCAGATCACCAAGCTGGAAGGCGAATGGAACGGCACGGCCAAGAGCAATTATGAGCAGGCCGTGAAGCTGGCGCGGGAAGCCGCGGCGCTCTGAGCCCGGCTCGCGCCGGACGGGGGGCTCGCCCCGTCCGGCCGCCGCCCCGCCGCGGGCGGCCTGTCTTGAACCATTACGGGAATCTCGATGAATCTTCCGGGCCATTCACGCCTGCCCGCCGGCCCCGTGCTGGCCGCGCTCCTGGTGCTGGGTTTCCTGGCGCTGTTCCTGGCCGTGCCGGTGGGCACGGTGTTCTACAGCGCCTTCGTCAACGCCGACGGCGGCTTCACCATCGGCCACTTCGGCGCGTTCTTCAACCAGCCGCTGATGCTGGAGGCGTTCTTCAACAGCCTCTACGTGGCCGGCTGGTCGGCGCTGCTGGCCTCGCTGATCGCGGTGCCGCTGGCGTACTTCACGGTGCGCTTCGACTTCCGCGGCGCGCTCATCATCCAGACGCTGGGCGTGCTGCCGCTGATCATGCCGCCCTTCGTCGGCGCGGTGGCGATGCAGCTGATCTTCGGCCGCTCGGGCAGCGTCAACCTGCTGCTGAACGACTGGTTCGGCTTCACCATCCCGTTCATGGAAGGCCTGAACGGCGTCATCTTCGTCGAGGCGCTGCACTACTTCCCGTTCATCCTGATGAACCTGGTGGTGGCCCTGCGCAACATCGACGGCGCCATGGAAGAAGCCGCCTTCAATCTGGGCGCGCGCGGCTTCCGGCTGTTCCGCCGCGTGATCTTCCCGCTGGCGCTGCCGGGCTACGTGGCCGGGACTTCGCTGGTGTTCGTCAAGGTATTCGACGACCTCGGCACGCCGCTGGTGCTGGGCACCACCAACATGCTGGCGCCGCAGGCCTATCTGCGCATCACGCAGGTGGGGCTGGAGGATCCGCTGGGCTACGTCATCAGCGTCATCATGATCGCCTTCTCGATCCTGGCGCTGTGGCTGTCGGCGCGGGTGCTCAAGGGCCGCGACTATTCCACGCTGCAAAAGGGCGGCAACTCGATCCAGAAGCGCAAGCTGCGGCCGGCGGAAAGCGTGCTGGCCTATGGCTGGATCATCCTGGTGCTGCTGCTGGTGCTGTCGCCGCACATGGGCGTGCTGCTGCTGTCGCTGGCCAGTGTCTGGAGCTTCGCGCCGCTGCCGGACGGCTACACGCTGGCGCACTACAGCGCGGTGTTCAGCGAGTCGCAGGGCATGATCGCCAACACCCTGCTCTATTGCGGCCTGGCGGCGGGCGTGGACGTGATCCTGGGCACCGCCATCGCCTACCTGATGCTGCGCACCCGGCTGCCGGCTCGCCAGTGGCTGGACTTCCTGGCCTCGGCGGCGCTGGCGATCCCGGGCATCGTGCTGGCGATCGGATTGCTGCGCACGTTCCGCGGGGTGGAGATCCCGGGCACCGGCACGCTGCTGACCTCGTCCTGGATCATCATCATGATCGCGTACTCGGTACGGCGGCTGCCCTACGCGCTGCGCTCGTGCGTGGCCGCGTTGCAGCAGATCAACGTATCGCTGGAGGAAGCGGCGCAGTCGCTGGGCGCGACTCGCATGCGCACCATCCGGCGGGTGGTGGTGCCGCTGATGGCCGGCGGCATGCTGGCCGGCTTCGTGACCAGCTTCGTGACGGCGGCGGTAGAGCTGTCGGCCACCATCATGCTGGTCACCAAGGACAGCCAGGCGCCGATGAGCTATGGCATCTATCTGTACATGCAGAGCGCGGCGGGCCGGGGTCCGGGCGCGGCGCTGGGCGTGCTGGCGGTGGCCGCGGTCGCCATCGGCACCTATGTCTCGCACTTGCTGGTCGAACGGGCCCAGTCGCGCCAGCGGCCGGCGCGCCACGACGAGACGGCCTGAATCAAGGGGAATCGACATGAAGAAAGTCAGCGTTGAATGCCGCAACATCCGGCTGTCGTATGGCAAGACGGAAGTGCTCAAGGACGTCAACATCAACATCGAACCGGGCGAGTTCTTCGCCCTGCTGGGGCCGTCGGGCTCGGGCAAGTCCACCCTGCTGCGCCTGATCGCGGGCTTCAACCGGCAGGACGCCGGGCAGTTGCTGGTTGACGGCAAGGACATCAGCGCCATTGCGCCATGGAACCGCAACATCGGCATGGTGTTCCAGAACTACGCGCTGTGGCCGCACATGACGGTGTGGGACAACGTCGCGTTCGGGCTGGTCGAACGCAAGCTGCCGCGCGAGCAGATCCGCGCCAAGGTCGAGGCCGCGCTGGAGCTGGTGGGCCTGTCGCAATATGGCCGCCGCCGTCCCAACCAGCTGTCCGGCGGACAGCAGCAGCGCGTGGCGCTGGCGCGCACCATCGTGATCGAGCCGCAGGTGCTGCTGCTGGATGAACCGCTGCCCAACCTGGACAAGAAGCTGCGCGTGCAGATGCGCCAGGACCTGCTGAGCCTGCAGCGGCGGCTGGGCATCACCACCATCTTCGTCACCCATGACCAGGAAGAGGCCATGACCACCGCCGACCGCATGGCGGTGCTGGACCATGGCGTGGTGCAGCAGATCGGCGCGCCCAGCACGCTGTTCGACTACCCGGTGAACCGCTTCGTGGCCAACTTCGTCGGCACCATGAACGTGCTGGAGGGCGAGGTGCGCGAGCGCACCAGCGGCAGCGTGGTGCTGGCGGTGGAAGGCGTGGGCGACCTGCACCTGCCGCTGGCGGCCGAGGCGCCGGCGGCGCAGCGGCTGGCGGCGAGCTTCCGGCCGCACACGGTGCAGATCGAGATGGCCGACGGGCTGGGCGATGCGCGCTACGTGTGGCTGCCGGGCGTGGTGGAAAGCAGCGAGTTCCTGGGCGAATTCACCCGCTACCAGGTGCAGATCGGCGAGCAGCGCCTGACGGCCGACCAGTCGCACCTGGCGGGGCTGTCGCCGTTCCCGGTGGGCGCGCCGGTGTCGATCGGGCTGGAGCCGACCCAGGTGCGGCTGCTTGCCGCCTGAGCCGGCTTCCCCTACAAAGGCGGCATGGAAATCTATCAGATCCGCGCCTTCGTCACGGTTGCCCGCCTGGGCAACCTGACGCGGGCCGCCGAAGCGCTGTCGCTCACCCAGCCAGCCGTCACCGCGCAGATCAAGGCGCTGGAGCAGAGCCTGGGCGTGGCGCTGTTCGACCGCAGCGGCGGACGGCTGGCGCTGGCCAAGGCCGGCGAGATGCTGCTGCCCACCGCCGAATCACTGCTGGTGCTGGGCGCGCAATTCAAGTCCGAGGCGCAGCAGCTGCAGGGCAGCCTGCAAGGCGTGGTGGAGCTGGGCCTGCCCAGCGAAAAGCCCGACTTCCTGCGCCTGGGCGAACTGGCCGCGGCCATCACGCAGCGGCTGCCGCTGATCGAATTGAAGACGCAGATCCAGCCCACCGTGGTGCTGGCCGAGCAGGTCAGCACCGGCCGACTGCCGGCGGCGCTGACCATCGCCGCGCACCCGCCGCGCGGCGTGCTGTGGCTGCCGCTGCGCAGCGTGCGCTACCGCATCGCCTTGCCGACCGAACACGCCGCGGTGCTCAAGCGCGGCGGCTGGCGCGAGGTGGCGCAATTGCCGTGGCTGGACGGGCCGGCCAGCAGCCATACCCACCTGCTGCTGCGCGACATGTTCGAACGCCACGGGCTGTCGCCGCGCATCGCCATGCAGAACGACGATCAGGCCAACCTGGAGGCGCTGGTGCGGGCCGGCGCCGGCTGCGCGCTGCTGCGCGAGGAGACCGCGCTGGCCGGCGCGGCCTCGGGCGACTTCATGGTGTGGGGCCAGGCGCGGGCCGACGCCATGCTGGGTTTCATCCTGCCTTATGAACGCGCTAGCGAGCCCGCGCTGGTCGCGTTAAGCTCGATCATTCAAGCCATCTGGAAGCCGCGCGCGCCAGTCGCGCCCGAGCCCCTCTGAGCCGGGCCGGCCCGCCGCCCGCGCCCTTCCCTACCGTATCGACACCGCAATGACTGAAATCTGGTTCATCCGCCACGGCGAAACCGACTGGAACCGCCAGCGCCGACTGCAAGGCTGGCAAGACATCCCCCTGAACGAATTCGGCCGCAACCAGGCCGGCCTGCTGGCCTCGCGCCTGCGCGAAGACGCCCGCAGCACGCCGATCGATGCGATCTACAGCAGCGACCTGCAACGCGCCCACGCCACGGCCACGCCAGTGTCCGAACAGCTGGACCTGCGCGTGCGGGTCGAACCCGGCATCCGCGAGCGCGGCTTCGGCGTGCTCGAAGGGCTGGACCTGGAACGCATCGACGTGCTGGCGCCGGAAGCCGCGGCCGCCTGGCGCAGCCGCGATCCGCTGCGCGCGCTGGACGGCGGCGAGACGCTGGGCCAGTTCCAGTCGCGCGTCATTTCGACGGTCGACGACGTGGCCAGCCGCCATGACGGCGAACGCATCCTGATGTTCACCCACGGCGGCGTGCTGGACATCATCTGGCGCCACGCCAGCGGCGTGCCGCTGAACGCGCCGCGCGACGCGGCGCTGCTGAACGTCAGCATCAACCGCGTCGGCGTGCGCGGCCGCCAATGGGAAGTGCTGCATTGGGGCGACGTGGGCCATGTGGCCACGGAAGTGGGCGACGACGTGGTGCCGTGACGGCCGGCGCCGGGCCTGCGTCCGGCACGCCCGCCCACCCCGGCGGCTGCATGATCGCCGGCTCAGCCGGCCTTGTCCGCCTTGCGCGGCTTGCGCGGCGCGTTGCGCGCCAGCCGGTCGTAGACCGCGTTGGGCAGCAGCCGCATCAGTTTCGCCACCACGCCCATCTGCCACGGGATCACCGTGTATGACGTGCCGCGGCCGATCGCCGCGTGGGCGCGCTGCGCGAACTTGTCGGCGTCCATCAGGAACGGCATCTTGTACGGGTTATGGGCCGTCATCGCGGTCCTGATATAGCCTGGCGCAATGGTGACGACACGGATGCCGTCGCCCCACAGCTCCAATCGCAGGCTCTCGCAGTAGGTCACCACCGCCGACTTGGACGCGCTGTAGGCGCCCGCGCCCGGCAGGCCGCGCACGCCGGCGACACTGGCGATCCCCACCAGCCTGCCGCCCCCCGCCGCGCGCATCGGTTCGACGAAGGGCTCGAAGGTCGCCACGGTCGCCAGGAGGTTGGTGTCGACGATGGCCTTGAAGACCTCGTAGTCCTCGTGGTGCCCGGTCAAGGTGCCGGCGCTGATGCCGGCGCTGGCGATGACCACGTCCACCCGCCCCTGGCAGAACGCGATGAAGTCCTGCGCGGCCGCGTGCAGCGCCTGGCGGTCGCAGACGTCCACGGCATAACAGCGATGCTGGCCGGGCAGGCTGTCGGCCAGTTCCCGCAGCGCGTCTTCGCGCCGGCCCAGCAGGCCAAGCGTGGCGCCGCTGGCGGCGTAACGCTGCGCCAGCGCGCGGCCCAGGCCGCTGCTGGCGCCGGTGATGAAGACTCTGTCCATGCTCGCCCCGGGTCGGATGAAAAAAGGCGGAGCCTCTCTGAAGAGAGGCTCCGCCCGCTATGCTACAGGAACGCCGGCGCCGGGGTTTACAGGAAGATCAGCGCGAAGATCGCCGCCACCAGCGCCCATTTGGACAGGTAGTACAGCGGCTTGCTCTTTTTCTTGAGCGCCTTGCCGAAGCGGCGCACGGCATACACCGCGCCGAAGATGCGGTTGATGCCGCCGGTGGCGTCGCCTTCCTGGTTGGGCGCGGCGGCCGCGCGCAACAGGAAGCCGCCGACCACGCGGTTGAACGCCCGGGCCCAGCGGTAACGCATGGGCCGCTCGACGTCCGCGAACAGGATGATCCGGTTCTGGTCGGTCTTGTTTTCGGCGTAATGGATGAAGGTCTCGTCGAACACGACCGCCTCGCCGTCGCGCCAGTAGTATTCCTGGCCGTCGACGTTGATGTAGCAGTCGGGGCTGTTCGGCGTGATCAGGCCCATGTGAAAGCGCAGCGAACCGGCATACGGATCCCGGTGGCGCGGCAGGCGGCTGCCCGGCGGCAGCGAAGCGAACATCGCGGCCTTGATGGTCGGAATGCCCGCCAGCAGCTTGGTCGTGACCGGACAGAGGGCCTCGGCCGACGGATGGTCGGCGTCGTACCACTTCAGGTAGAAGCGCTTCCAGCCCGTCTTGAAGAACGAGTTGAAGCCCGCGTCGTTGTACTTGTCCGAGGCCTTGATGTGACCGTCACCATACAGGTTGACGGCCTCGGCCCGGATTTCCTCGCAGCGGTCCAGCAAGACCTTCAGCTCCGGGAACTGGTCCAGATCGAGATAGGGCTTGTTGGGCACGCTGGAGAATGCGTACATGAAACAGTTCAGCGGCGCCGTGAAGGTGGAATGATCCAACGCCTGCCGCGAGAACTTGTGTCGGACGCGGCCACGGTAGTGAACTACCGTGGCGCATACGATAAACAACGCCAGAATGAACCACTTCATTCTTTTGCCTCACTTCACTTGCGGCGCGCCCTCTGCGCGCCCAAGCGCTATTTGTCCAACAAGGACGCGTGAAGTTCCTGCAACGGATACACCTGCAGGCCCAGACCCTGACGCAGATATTGCATGCCCTCGACGGCCGCGCGAGCGCCGGCGATGGTGGTGAAGAACGTGACGCGGGCCGCCAGCGACTGCGTCCGGATGGTGCGCGAGTCGACGATGGCGTTGCGGCGCTCTTCGACGGTGTTGATGACCAGCGAGATCTCGCCGTTCTTGACCATGTCGACGATGTGCGGACGGCCTTCGGTGACCTTGTTGACCCGCTGCACCGGAATGCCGGCCGCTTCGATCTCGGCGGCCGTGCCGCGCGTGGCCACCAGCTTGAAGCCCAGGGCATGCAGGCCGCGCGCCACTTCCACGGCGCGGGGCTTGTCCTGGTTCTTCACGCTGATGAACACCGTGCCGGATTCCGGCAGGCGCACGCCAGCGGCCAGCTGCGACTTGACGAAGGCTTCGCCGAAGCTGGTGCCCACGCCCATGACTTCACCGGTCGACTTCATTTCCGGGCCGAGGATGGTGTCCACGCCCGGGAACTTCACGAACGGGAACACGGCTTCCTTGACCGAGAAGTAAGGCGGCACGACTTCCTTGGTGATGCCCTGGGCCGCCAGCGTCTGGCCGGCCATGGCGCGCGCGGCGATCTTGGCCAGTTGCAGGCCGGTGGCCTTGGACACGTAGGGCACCGTGCGCGAGGCGCGCGGGTTCACTTCCAGCACGTAGACGTCGCCGCCCTGGATGGCGAACTGCACGTTCATCAGGCCGCTGACGTTCAGGGCCTTGGCCATCATGCCGGTCTGGCGCTTGATCTCGGCGATGACGTCGGCCGACAGCGAGTAAGGCGGCAGGCTGCAGGCGGAGTCGCCCGAGTGCACGCCGGCCTGCTCGATGTGTTCCATGACGCCGCCGATGAAGACGGTTTCGCCGTCGGCCAGGCAGTCCACGTCCACTTCGGTGGCGTTGTTCAGGAAGCGGTCCAGCAGCACGGGCGAGTCATTGCTGACCTTCACGGCTTCGCGCATGTAGCGCTCGAGGTCCTGCTGCTCGTGCACGATTTCCATCGCGCGGCCGCCCAGCACGTAGCTGGGACGCACCACCAGCGGGTAGCCGATCTCGGTGGCGTGAGCCAGGGCCTCGGCTTCGGTGCGGGCCGTGCGGTTGGGCGGCTGGCGCAGGCCGAGCTTGTTCAGCAGCTTCTGGAAGCGCTCGCGGTCTTCGGCGATGTCGATGGATTCCGGGCTGGTGCCGATGATCGGCACGCCGTTGGCTTCCAGCGCGCGCGCCAGCTTCAGCGGGGTCTGGCCGCCGTACTGGACGATCATGCCGACCGGGTTTTCCTTGTGGACGATTTCCAGCACGTCCTCGAGCGTCAGCGGCTCGAAGTACAGGCGATCGGACGTGTCGTAGTCGGTCGAGACGGTTTCCGGGTTGCAGTTGACCATGATGGTCTCGTACCCGTCGTCACGCAGCGCCAGCGCGGCATGCACGCAGCAGTAGTCGAACTCGATGCCCTGGCCGATGCGGTTCGGGCCACCGCCCAGCACCACGATCTTCTTGCGGTCGGTGGGCGCGGCTTCGCACTCTTCCTCGTAGGTCGAGTACATGTAGGCCGTGCGGGTGGCGAATTCGGCGGCGCAGGTGTCGACGCGCTTGTAGACCGGGCGCACGTTCAGCTGGTGACGCAGCTTGCGCACTTCCGATTCCACGGTGTCCAGCAGGAAGGCCAGGCGGCGGTCGGAGAAACCGCGGCGCTTCAGTTCCCACAGGGTGGCGTAGTCCAGGTCGGACAGCGTCTTCTGTTCGAGCGCCAGCTCGATGTCGACGATTTCCTTGATCTGCGACAGGAACCACGGGTCGATGTGCGTGATGTTGTGCACTTCGTCCAGCGTGAAGCCTTGCGCGAAGGCGTCGCCCACGTACCAGATGCGTTCCGGACCGGGTTCGCCCAGCTCGACCTGCAGCTTTTCGCGGTCGGTGGTCTTCTGGTTCAGGCCGTCTACGCCGACTTCCAGGCCGCGCAGCGCCTTCTGGAACGATTCCTGGAAGGTGCGGCCGATGGCCATGACTTCACCCACGGACTTCATCTGGGTGGTCAGGCGCGCGTCGGCGGTGGGGAATTTCTCGAAGGCGAAACGCGGCACCTTGGTGACCACGTAGTCGATCGACGGCTCGAACGAGGCGGGCGTGGCGCCGCCGGTGATTTCGTTCTTGAGCTCGTCCAGCGTGTAGCCCACGGCCAGGCGCGCGGCGACCTTGGCGATGGGAAAGCCGGTGGCCTTGGACGCCAGCGCCGACGAACGCGACACGCGCGGATTCATCTCGATGACGATCATGCGGCCGTTCTCGGGGTTGACCGCGAACTGCACGTTCGAGCCGCCCGTGTCCACGCCGATCTCGCGCAACACCGCGATCGATGCGTTACGCATGATCTGGTATTCCTTGTCGGTCAGCGTCTGGGCCGGCGCCACGGTGATCGAGTCACCGGTGTGCACGCCCATGGGGTCCAGGTTCTCGATGGAGCAGACGATGATGCAGTTGTCCGCCTTGTCGCGGACCACTTCCATCTCGAATTCCTTCCAGCCCAGCAGCGACTCTTCGATCAGCAGCTCGCTGGTGGGCGAGGCTTCCAGGCCGCGGCGGCAGATGGTTTCGAACTCTTCGGCGTTGTAGGCGATGCCGCCGCCCGAGCCGCCCATGGTGAAGCTGGGGCGGATCACGGCGGGGAAGCCCGAGGTGCCGACTTCCGCGGCGATGCGGCGCTGCACTTCCCAGGCTTCGTCCATGCTGTGGGCGACGCCCGACTTGGCCGATTCCAGGCCGATGTCGGTCATGGCCTGCTTGAACTTCTGGCGGTCCTCGGCCTTTTCGATGGCGTGCTCGTTGGCGCCGATCAGTTCGACGTTGTGCTTCTTCAGCACGCCGTGGTGGGCCAGGTCGAGGGCGCAGTTCAGCGCGGTCTGGCCGCCCATGGTGGGCAGCAGCGCATCGGGCTTTTCACGCTCGATGATCTTTTCGACGGCTTGCCAGGTGATGGGCTCGATGTAGGTGACGTCGGCCGTTTCCGGGTCCGTCATGATCGTGGCGGGGTTGCTGTTCACCAGGATGGTGCGGTAACCCTCGGCCTTGAGCGCCTTGCACGCTTGCGCGCCGGAATAGTCGAATTCGCACGCCTGCCCGATGATGATGGGGCCGGCGCCGATGATGAGAATGCTTTTTAGGTCTGTACGCTTGGGCATGATGCAATCTTTACTTTTGGCCGGACATCAGGCTGATGAACTTGTCGAACAGCTCCAGGATGTCGTGCGGACCGGGGCTGGCTTCGGGGTGGCCCTGGAAGCAGAAGGCCGGACGGTCGGTGAGCTCGAAACCCTGCAGCGTGCCGTCGAACAGCGAGACGTGCGTGACGCGCGCATTGGCCGGCAGGCTGGCCGCGTCGACCGCGAACCCGTGGTTCTGGCTGGTGATGAACACGCGCTTGGACGCCAGGTCCTGCACCGGGTGGTTGGCGCCGTGGTGGCCGGTCTTCATCTTGAGCGTCTTGCCGCCCACCGCCAGGCCCATGATCTGGTGGCCCAGGCAGATGCCGAACACCGGCAGCTTCTTGTCCAGGAACACGCGGGTGGCGTCGATGGCGTAGTCGCAGGGCTCGGGGTCGCCGGGGCCGTTGGACAGGAACACGCCGTCGGGATTGAGCTTGAGGACGTCCTCGGCGCTGGTCTGGGCCGGCACCAGCGTCAGGCGGCAGCCGCGATCGGCCAGCAGGCGCAGGATGTTGGACTTGATGCCGAAGTCGTAGGCGACGACATGGAACTTGGACTGGTCGGGCTGGGTGTAGCCTTCGCCCAGTTGCCAGGTGCCTTCGGTCCAGGTGGTGCTGTCCTTGATGGACACGACCTTGGCCAGGTCCTGGCCGGCCATGCCGGCAAAGCCGCGGGCCAGTTCGACGGCGCGGTCGGCATCCGAACCCACGAAGATGCAGGCGCCCTGGGCGCCCTTTTCACGCAGGATGCGGGTCAGCTTGCGGGTGTCGATGCCGGAAATGGCAACGATGCCCTGCTCGGACAGGTACTCGGGCAGCGATTGCGTGGAACGGAAGTTCGACACGCGGGCGGGACAGTCGCGCACCACCAGGCCGGCGGCGTAGACACGATTGGCTTCGACGTCCTCGGCGTTGACGCCGGTGTTGCCGATATGCGGATAGGTCAGCGTGACGATCTGGCCGCTATAGCTCGGATCGGTGAGAATTTCCTGGTACCCGGTCATCGCGGTGTTGAACACCACTTCGGCAACGGTATGCCCAGGCGCACCGATCGACACGCCTCGAAAAATGGTACCGTCCGCCAGAGCCAGAATTGCAGGAGGGAAGCGGTTGATCCCCTCGGGAAAGAGTTGCGGCAGCACAGTAAACCCCGGTTTTAGAATCGATAATCAAACCTTGGAATTATACCTTGAGTAGGCGTTTTCCCTGGAAAGCCGCGCCAAATAAGGCTGGCATCGAAGATTTCAACGGGTCGGTGATACGCTAAAGCACCTTCAACCCTGATGTTGCGAGCCGTATTGCCCATGTCCAGCCAACTTGACGCCCTGCGCAATCACACCACCGTTGTCGCCGACACGGGCGATTTCGAAGCGATGAAGGCGCTGCGTCCCACCGACGCCACCACCAACCCGTCCCTGATTCTCAAGGCCGTCCAGCAGGACGCCTACCGCCCCCTGCTCGAAAAGACCGCCCGCGACCACCGCGGCGCCCCCACCGCCGAACTGATGGACCGCCTGCTGGTGGCCTTCGGCCGCGCCATCCTGGACATCGTGCCGGGCCGGGTCTCGACCGAAGTCGACGCGCGCCTGTCGTTCGACACCCGCGCCACCATCGAGCGCGCCCGCGCCCTGATCGCCCTGTACCAGGCCGCCGGCGTGCCGCGCGAGCGCGTGCTGATCAAGATCGCCTCGACCTGGGAAGGCATCCAGGCCGCCCGCGCGCTGCAGGCCGAGGGCGTGCGCTGCAACCTGACGCTGCTGTTCTCGCTGCCGCAGGCGGTGGCCTGCGCCGACGCCCGCGTGCAATTGATCTCGCCCTTCGTCGGCCGCATCTACGACTGGCACAAGAAGGCCGCCGGCGCCAATTGGGTCGACGCCGACAACGCCGGCGCGCGCGATCCCGGCGTGCAGTCGGTGACCCGCATCTACCAGTACTACAAGCGTTTCGGCATCGCCACCGAGATCATGGGCGCGAGCTTTCGCAACGTCGGCCAGATCCTGGCGCTGTCGGGCTGCGACCTGCTGACCATCAGCCCCGAACTGCTGACCCAGCTGTCGCAGACCGAAGGCGACGCGCCGGCGCAGTTGCGCGCCGACGCCGTCGGCGGCGACATCGCCCGCATCGCCTCGGACGAAGTGGCGTTCCGCACCCAGCTCAACGACGACGCCATGGCCAGCGACAAGCTGGCCGAAGGCATCCGCGCGTTCGTGGCCGACGCCATCAAGCTGGACGCGCTGATCGAGGCGCAACGCGCCTGATCGCGCCGCCGCCCGGCCTTCGCGGCCGGGCGCCGCCCTCAGCGGTGGTCGTGCGAGTGCACCTGTAGCGCTTCCAGGAAGCGCGACACCATGTTGTAGGCGGCGACGGTGGCGGTCAGCTCGACGATCAGCTTGTCCGAACCCATGGCGGCGCGCGCCGCCTGGAACACCGCTTCCGGCACCTGCACCTGGCGCGTCATGGCGTCGGTGTAGGCCAGCACCGCGCGCTCGCGCTCGCTGAACAGGGTCGACGCTTGCCACTCGGGCAAGGCGTCCAACTGGGCCTGTGACAGCCCCTCTTTCAGCGCGATCGGCGCGTGCTGGTCGGCCTCGTAGGGCGCGCCGTTGACCGCCGCCACCCGCATGATCACAAGTTCGCGAATATCGCCCGGCAAGGTGGACAGCTGGCGGATCGACGTCAGGTAGTTGAGCCAGCCGCCTGCCACCGCCGGGCTGTGCAGCAGCATCTGGTAGAGGTGCAGCACGCTGCCGCGCTCGGCGACGATACGGTCGACCAGGGGCCGCGCTTCGGGATGAGACAGATCGGCGTAGGGAAGACGCGCCATGAAAACTCCGTAGAGGGATTAGGGCCGGTTGGCGCCATCGATCCTAGGGCTTCCCAGCATCGAAAGGCCGAGGCGCAGCAAATGCACACATTCGCAAGAACTTTGACATAATGACAACACATTGCGCACCTCCAGGACAAGCCTAGAATGAATGCGCCGACCCAGTCCCACCCGCCCGTCACCCTCGCCAACTGCGATAGCGAACCGATCCACGTACCGGGCGCGATCCAGCCGCTGGGCGCGCTGCTCGCGTTCGACGCCGCGGGGGTGCTGCGCTACGCCAGCGAAAACGCGCCGCAGGTGCTGGGCATGCCGCTGGCACTGGGCTACCCCTGCGCACCGGCGGCGCTGCCGCCGGGCCTGGCGCACATCCTGCCGACCTGGCTCGCCGGCGCCGACCCCGTCTTCGACCCGCTCGCCATCGCCCTGGGCGAGCACACCTACGACGTCATCGCCCACCGCAACGCCGACGGCCTGACGCTGATCGAACTCGAGCGCCGCGGCGACGATCCCGGCATCGCCGACCCCGCGCGCATCTACCGCGGCATCGAGCGCATCCGCTCGCAGCGCGACATCGCCGGCCTGCTCGACCGCACGGTCCAGGAAGTGCAGCGCGCCACCGGCTTCGACCGCGTGATGGCCTACCGCTTCCACCCCGACGACAGCGGCGAGATCGTGGCCGAGCGGCGCGGCGACCCGGCGCTGCAGGACTGGATCGGACGGCGCTATCCGGCCGGCGACATCCCGGCGCAGGCGCGCCGCCTGTACACCGTGAACACGCTGCGCCAGATCGCCGACGGCCAGTACCGGCCGGTGCGCGTGCTGGGCCAGGATGGCCACGACGGCGCGCCGCTGGACATGAGCTTTTCGGTGCTGCGCAGCGTATCGCCGATCCATCTCGAATACATGGCCAACATGGGGGTGCGCGCCTCGATGAGCCTGTCGCTGGTGATCGGCGGCCGGCTGTGGGGCATGATCGCCTGCCATCACCATTCCCCGCGCCTGATCCCCTATTCCGCCCGCCTGGCCTGCGAAGCGCTGGCGCAGGTGCTGTCGGCGGCGCTGGCCAACATCGAGGGCGGCGAACGCGCCGAGCAGGCGCGCCGCAGCGCCGCGCTGGTGAGCCGGCTGGCCGAGCGCGTATCCGCGTCCGAGAACGTGCACCAGGCCCTGTCGGGCGGCCCCGACACCCCCGCCTCGCTGCTTCCCAGCGACGCCGCGCTGTGCCTGTGGGGCAACAGCGTGACGGTGTTCGGCGGCATCGCGCCGCGCGGCGAGCTGGCGGGCATCCTGTGCGCGCTCGACCAGAGCGGCCAGCGGCTGGTCCACAGCGACAACATCGCGCGCGACTATCCCGGCCTGCAGACCGACCTGGTGCCCTACGCCGGGCTGCTGGCCTGCAAGTTCGACCCGATGAACAACGGCTGGCTGATCTGGCTGCGGCGCGAGCAGATCGAGACCGTGGTCTGGGGCGGCAAGCCGGAAAAGCACTATGCCGTGGGCACCCTCGGCCCGCGCCTGACGCCGCGCGGCTCGTTCGAGGCCTGGCGCGAAGTCACGCGCGACACCAGCGCGCCGTGGCTGCCGGCCGAGCTGGACGCGGCCGACAACCTGCGCGACGAGCTCTCGCACATCGCCACCAGCCGCGCGGCAGACGTGGACCGCGCCCGCACCGCGCTGCTGGCCATGCTCGGCCACGACCTGCGCGATCCGCTGCAGTCCATCTCGATGGCCGCCACGCTGCTGTCCAAGACCGATTCCGGCGCCCGCATGGGCGAACGCATCCGCTATTCCAGCGGCCGCATGCAGCGCCTGATCTCGCAGGTGCTGGACCTGTCGCGGCTGCAGGGCGGCATGGGCCTGGGCATCGAAAAGCGCGAATGCCAGCTGTCGGAACTGCTGAACGGCCTGATCGAGGAAAAGCGCCAGGCCTACCCCGGCCTGCGCATCGAACCCGAAGTGGCCCCCGGGCTGACGCTGATGGCCGACACCGACCGCATCGCCCAGGTGGTCACCAACCTGATGAGCAATGCCCGCCAGCATGGCGCGCCACGCATGCCGATCCGGGTCGTGGCCACGCGCGCGGGCGACACGATCGAACTGACGGTGGCGAACCACGGCGCGCCGATTCCCGACGACGTCATGGCGCATCTGTTCTCGCCCTTCAAGCCGGAATCACTGGGCCACTCGCGCAACCGCACCGGCCTGGGGCTGGGCCTGTATATTGCCAACCAGGTGGTGCGCGACCACGACGGCGACATCGCCGTCGCCTGCCACGATGGCCTGGTCATCTTCACCGTTACCCTGCCGCGCGGCCTGCCCGCGCCGCAAACACCCTGAATCCTGGAGACATCTTTGAACGATGCGCGCGCGTTACGCGTCCTGCTGGTCGACGACAACGAAATGGGCTCGGAACTGCTGGCCGAATTCCTGGCCATGTCCGGGCTGGAAACGCGCTGCGCCGGCACCGGCGAGGACGCGCTGGCGCAGGCCGCCAGCTTCGACCCGCAGGCGGTGCTGGTGGACATCCTGCTGCCCGACATGGACGGCTACGAACTGGCGCGGCAACTGCGCCGGCGCAACGCCGCATCGCGCATCTACGCCCTGAGCGGGCTGGCGCGCCACGAACGGCATGAAGACGCCGCCAGCCTGTTCGACGGCTGGATCGAAAAACCCGCCGACCCCGACGCACTGCTGACCGTGCTGCGGCAGGCGGGCTGAGGCGGTCGCGATGCACGCCGCCGATCCCTCCCCGCACGCCCAGGCGCTGGCCGCGCAAGGCGTGCGCTTCCAGGTCCTGGCGCAGATCTTTCCGGTGCTGCGCCACGAGGCCCTGGCGCCGCTGTCCAACGCCACGCTGGCCACGGCCATGCTGCGCCAGGCGCCCGAAGGCGCCGAGGCCGACGCCCTGCGGCAGCGCACCCAGCGCCTGGCCAGCGACCTGCAACACATGCTCGAAGACAGCGTCGACGTCCTGCGCGGGCTCGATCAATGGCTTGTCGACAATGGCGCCTCGCTGCCGGCGGCGACCCTGCTGAAGGAATGCCGCAAGCTGCTGTTCTCGCAACTGATGTGGTCCAAGCGGCGCGTCCACTGGCCCGACGAACCGGCGCCGGTCGACCTGCCGGCCTTTGCCGCGCGCTACCTGGTGATGGCCTGGGTCCTGTGCCTGCTGCCGTGGCTGCCCGAGGACACCGAACTGACGCTGGACGCCTCCGATCCCGCCGTGTGGCACGCGCGCCTGCCCGCCCCGGCCGACGCCCCGGCCGCGCCGGCGCTGTTCGACCCTCGGGACATCGAAAACCTGGCGCTGGCCTCGGGCTGGCGCCTGGAACGACAACCCCAATGCTGGTCGCTGCACCTGCCTGCCGCGCCCGCCAAGGATCCCGCATGATTTCCCCTGTGCACCAGGTGCTGCGCGACGGCACCCTCGAACGCCACGAAACCCTCGACCAGGGACTGGCGCTGGCCGATGGCGACGTCAGCCCGGCCCGCTACCTGGCCTATCTGCGCGCCCTGCTGGGCTGGCTGGAGCCGGTCGAACGGCGGCTGTGGCAATTGGACTGGCCGGCCGGCCTGCAGGCCGGGGCCCGCGCCGGCAAGAGCGCCCTGATCCGCGCCGACCTGCGCGCCGCGGGCGATGCCGCCCCCGTGCCGGAATGCCCCGCCGCGCCCGCTCCCCAGGCCGCCGACGCCTACGCCCTGGGCGTGGCCTACGTGGTCGAGGGATCGCAGCTGGGCGGGCGTTTCCTGGCCAAGCGGCTGGAAGCCGCCAAGCCGCCGTTGCCGCTCAGTTATCTGCGGGGATATGGCGACGACACCGGCGCGCTGTGGAAAGGTTTCCTGCTGCACCTGGACAGCGCCGCCAGCGGCCACGAAGCGCAGGCGCTGCAAGGCGCGCGCGATGCGTTCGACAGTCTCACCGTCTGGCTGCGGGCGCACGGCGCCATGATCACCCCGGCCGCCCGCGTTGCCTAGATCTTTTCGGTCTCGCCCGACTTGGGCTGCCACTTCATCAGGCGCTTCTCGCCGATCCCGACGATGTAGTCCAGCACCAGCGCGAATGCGGTCAGCACCACGATGCCCGCGAACACGGTATTGACGTCGAAGGTGCCCTCGGCCTGCAGGATCAGGTAGCCGACGCCGCTGGCCGAGCCCAGGTATTCGCCCACCACCGCGCCGACGAAGGCCAGGCCCACCGAGGTGTGCAGACTGGAGAACACCCAGCTGGTGGCCGACGGCAGATAGACGTGGCGCAGCAGCTGGCGGCGGCGCGCGCCCAGCATGCGGGCGTTGTCGAGCAGCGTCGGGCTGACCTCGCGCACGCCCTGGTAGACGTTGAAGAAGACGATGAAGAACACCAGCGTCACCGCCAGCGCCACCTTGGACCAGATGCCCAACCCGAACCACATGCCGAAGATCGGCGCCAGGATCACGCGCGGCATCGAGTTGGCCGCCTTGATGTAGGGATCGAGGATCGCGCTGGCGCGCGGCGACAAGCCCAGCCACAGGCCGAACCCCAGCCCGGCGATGGTGCCGATGAAGAAGGCCAGCACGGTTTCGGTCAGCGTGACCCACAGGTGGGTGTAGATGTCGGCGTTGGTGACGAACCAGGCCCAGATGCGGCCCCACACCTTGAGGGGCTCGCCGAAGAAGAACGCCACCTTGGAATCGCGCGAGGCGAAATGCCACACGCCCAGGATGACGACGAGCAGCAGCAACTGCCAGAAGCGCAGGCTGGCGGAACCCGGTTTGAACGACTTGGACATGGTCAGGGCCTGTTCGTTGGGAAGCGGGCGCGGCCTGGATCAGGCATGGGCCTCAGGCCCGCTTCTGTTGTTGGGCATAGCCCTTGAGCACTTCCTCGCGCAACACCGCCCAGATGGCCGCGTGCAATTCGACGAAACGCAGGTTGTTGCGCACTTCGGCCACGTCGCGCGGACGCGGCAGGTCGATGACGAACTCGCCGATGGGATGCGTGCCCGGCCCGGCCGACAGCACCACCACGCGGTCGCTCATGGCGATGGCTTCGTCCAGGTCATGGGTGATGAAGAGCACCGCCTTGCGCTTGGCCATCCACAGGTCCAGCACCTCGTTTTCCATCAGCTGGCGCGTCTGGATGTCGAGCGCCGAGAACGGCTCGTCCATCAGGATGATGTCGGGGTCGCGGATCAGCGTCTGCGCCAGCATGGCGCGCTTGCGCATGCCGCCCGACATCTGGTGCGGATAGCGGCTTTCGAAGCCGCCCAGGCCGACGCGGCGCATCCAGTCGCGGCCGCGCTCGAGCGCCTCGGCGCGCGGCACGCCGGCGAAATCCAGCCCGGCCACCACGTTGTCGAGGGCGCTGCGCCAGGGCAGGAGCGCCTCGCCCTGGAACATGTAGCCGGCGCGCGAATTGATGCCCGACAGCGGCTGGCCGAAGACCTTTACCTGGCCCGACGACGGCGTCAGCAGGCCGGCGCTGACGTTGAGCAGGGTGGACTTGCCGCAGCCCGTGGGGCCCACCACCGACACGAACTCGCCCGGCGCGATGGCCAGGCTGGTGTCGCTGACGGCGGTGTAGCGCTGCGAGCGGTCGTCGCGGGAGACAAAAGTGCAGCTGATGTTTTCCAGCGATAGCGCGGCGTCAGCCATTGGGGTACTTCTCGTTGGCGCGGCGGGCGAAATCGTTGGTCCAGACCTTGGACGGGTCGATCTTGGCGCCGTCGAAGTCCGCTTGATACGCGGCCAGGGCCTTGAGCGCGGTGGCGGCACCGTCCTCGGGGATCATGCCGTCGGGCGACAGGCCTTCGAGGCTCTTGCCGATGGCGGCCTTGTACACCGCCGGGTCGCCCAGCAGGTAGGTCTCCGGCACGACCTTGGCGATCTCGTCGGGGCCGGCCTTCTGGATCCACTTGTCGGCGCGCACCATGGCGTTGGTCAGCGCCTGCACGGTGTTGGGGTTGGCGTCGACGAACGCCTGCGGCGCATACAGGCAGCCGGCCGGCATGTTGCCGCCGAAGATGTCCTGGGTGTCCTTGAGCGTGCGGGTGTCGACGATGATCTGGATGTCGCCCGGCATTTCCAGCATCGACACCACGGGGTCGGTGTTGGAGATGGCGTCGATCTGGCCGCTGCGCAGCGCGGTCACCGCGCCGGCGCCAGCGCCCACGCCGATGATGGAGACGTCGGAAGCCTTCAGGCCGTGCTTGGCCAGGAAGAAGCTGACCACCATGTTGGTGGACGAGCCCGGCGCGGTCACGCCGATCTTCTTGCCCTTGAGGTCGGCCGGGCCCTTGTAGTTGGGCAGGTTCTTCTTGGAGACGCCCACGCCGATCATCGGCGCGCGGCCCTGCAGCACGAAGGCGCGGTAGGCCTGGCCCTTCGACTGCATGGCCAGCGTGTGTTCGAACGCGCCCGAGACCACGTCGGCGCTGCCGCCCACCACGGCCTGCAAGGCCTTGGAGCCGCCGGCGAAGTCGGCGATGGAGACATCCAGGCCCTCGTCCTTGAAATAACCGCGGGCCTCGGCGATGGACAGCGGCAGGTAATAGATCAGGGGCTTGCCGCCCACGGCGATCTGGACCTTGGTCTTCTCCAGCTTCTGGGCGCGCACGATGGCGGGGGCCATGCCCATGACGCCGGCGGCGCCGGCCATCTTGAGCAGATCACGACGAGTGACTGACATGTGTTGTCTCCTTGGGTGCGGGGATACCGATAGCGCCGGTCTGCGCCAGCTTGTCGATAGCCGCTGAATCATACCCCAGCGATTTCAGGACTTCCTCGGTATGTTCCCCTAATGACGGACCGATCCAGCGGGTCCCGCCCGGGGTTTCCGAGAGCTTGGGCACCACCGCCGGCAGCTTGACCGGCTGGCCGTTGGCGAAGTGATGCTGCTCGATCATGCGGCGCGCCAGGAACTGCGGGTCGGTGAACATGTCGGCCACGCTGCAGATCTTGCCGACCGGCACGTCGGCCGCCTTCAGGGTGTTGAGCGCCTCGTCGATGCCGCGGCCGTCGCACCATTGCTGGATGGCGCCGTCGATTTCCTCGACGCGGCGGGCGCGGCCGTCGTTGCGCACCAGGTCGGGGTCGGAAGCCAGGTCGTCGCGGCCGATGGCCAGCATCAGGCGGTGGAAGATCGCGTCGCCATTGCCGGCGATGACGATGTTCTGGCCGTCGCGCGTCGTATAGGTGTTGGACGGCACGATGCCGGGCAGCGCGCCGCCGGTGCGCTCGCGCACCACGCCGGCCACGTCGTACTCGGGCACCAGGCTTTCCATCATGTTGAACACGGCCTCGTACAGGGCGACGTCGACCATCTGGCCCTGTCCCGCGCGGCAGGCCTCGCCGGTCTGGCCATTCCAGCGGCCGCCGGTGGCGTCGCGATGGCGCAGCGCCATCATGGCGCCGATCACGCCATGAAGCGCGGCGATCGAATCGCCGATCGAGATGCCGACCCGCAGCGGCGGCCGGTCGGGATGGCCCGACACGTAGCGCAGGCCGCCCATGGATTCGCCGATGGCGCCAAAGCCGGGCTGATCCTTCATCGGGCCGGTCTGGCCGTAGCCGGACAGGCGCACCATGATCAGGGCAGGGTTGATGGCGCGCAGCTGCTCGAAGCCCAGGCCCCACTTCTCCAGCACGCCGGGTCGGTAGTTCTCGACCACCACGTCGGCGTCCAGCGCCAGCTTGCGGGCGATCTCGCGGGCTTCGGGATGCTTCAGGTTGAGGGCGATGGATTGCTTGTTGCGGGCCTGCACGGTCCACCACAGCGAATTGCCTTCGTGCAGGTGGCGCCAGCTGCGGATGGGGTCGCCGCCGCCGGTCCCGTCGGGGCCGTGCGGGGTTTCGACCTTGATGACGTCGGCGCCGAATTCACCAAAGATGCGGGCGGCGAACGGGCCGGCGATGAGCGTGCCGAGTTCCAGGACCTTCAGGCCGGTCAGGGCTGACATGGCGGTTGTCTTCCTCTTGTGGATGCCGCGCCGCGCGGGCGGGCAGTTCTTCCAATGCCCGCCGGTACATTGCCGGCGGACTGTTGTGGAGGCGTATCAGGTGGTCTTGCGCTCCATCAGCGCCCAGGCGATGGTGCCGGCGTCGACGTATTCCAGCTCGCTGCCGGCCGGCACGCCGCGCGCCAGGCGCGTGACCCGCAGGCCGCGCTCGCCCAGGGCCTCGCCCAGGAAGTGCGCGGTGGTCTCGCCTTCGGCGGTGAAGTTGGTGGCCAGGATGACCTCCTGCACCACGCCATCGGTGGCGCGGCGGATGACGCGGTCGAAATCCAGCTCGCGCGGGCCGATGCCCTCGAGCGGCGCCACCCGCCCCATCAACACGTAGTACAGGCCGCGGTAGCCGTGGCTGGACTCGATCATGTTCTGGTCGGCCGGCGTCTCGACGATGCACAGCAGGGAAGGATCACGCTTGGGATTGGCGCAGGTGGCGCACACATCCTCTTCGGCGAAGCTGTTGCAACGCGAGCAGTGGCGCAGGTCGCGCACCGCCCCCGCCAACGCGCGTCCGAGCATGTCGGCGCCCTGGGGGTCGTGCTGCAACAGGTGATAGGCCATGCGCCGCGCGGAACGCACACCCACGCCGGGCAGGCGCCGCAGCGCCTCGATCAGCGAGACCAGCGGTTCGGGTTCGGGCAGTAAAGGATCCATGACACGACGGCAACTTGCGGACGGCAAAGGCCGCGCCGCCCGGGGCGGCGGCGGCCGGAACGTTCGATCAGAACGGCAGCTTCATGCCCGGGGGCAGCGGCATGCCGGCGGTGACGGACGCCATTTTTTCCTGCGAGGTGGCTTCGGCCTTGCGCAGCGCGTCGTTGAAGGCGGCGGCGACCAGGTCTTCCAGCATGTCCTTGTCGTCGGCCAGCAGCGACGGATCGATCTCGACGCGCTTGACGTCGTGGCGGCAGCTCATGGTGACCTTGACCAGACCGCCGCCGGAGGCGCCTTCGACCTGGATCTCGGCCAGCGCGTCCTGCGCCTTCTTCATGTTTTCCTGCATCTGCTGCGCCTGGCGCATCAGACCGGCCAATTGTCCTTTCATCATGATGGAGCTTCCTTGAACGAGGGAATGTGGGGATTGCCGGCGCGTTACGCGGCGGCGGAAGGAGGATCGACGTGGCGGATCGAACCCGCCACGACATGGGCGCCGAAGTCGGAGACCAGCGCCTGCACAAAGGGATCGACGGCGACCGCGTCCTCGGCGGCCTGCTGGCGCGCCGCGCGCTCGGCCTGGGCCACGGCGTGGGCCGTGGCTTCACCGACCGCGCCGACGTCCACGTCCAGCCGGATGCCCTGGCCGAAGTGTTCGCACAGCACCGTCTGCAGGCGCACGCGGCTTTCACTTTCGGCCAGCGTCTTGACCGCCACGCGCAGGATGATGGCATCGCCCTGCACGCCGGCCCATTCGCTCTGGCGCGCCAGCTCGGCGGCCAGGCCGGTGACCGGCAGGCGCGCGGCCAGCTCGGGCCAGGCGGCGGAGGTCATGTCGGTCAGGCGCGCGCGCGACTGGCGCTTGCGGGCCGGGGCCGGGCCTTCGCGCCGGGCGGGCGCCGCCGACGGCGCGGGCGCGGACGAGGGCGCGCTGGCCAGCGTTTCGAAATCGTCGTCGGGGTCCGACGTGAAACCGCCATCGGGCGCAAAGCCAGCTTCGGGCACGAAGCCGCCTTCGGCCTCGAACGGGATTTCCTCGTCGACCCAGGACGGCGGGCCGTCGTCATCCGCGGCCGGCGCGACCGCGGCGGCCGCGGGCGTCACGGCCAGCGGGGCCGACTTGGCGGATGCCGGGGCGGCAGGAGCGTCCGTGACCGGCGGCTGCGCGGCGGGCGCGGCCGCGACGGCGGGCGTGGCAACGGGCGATGCCGTGGCCGGCGCGCTCGTGGCGGCGGCATTCATGGGGGACGATGGCTGGGCGGGGGCCTCGACGGCGGCCTGCGCGGCACCCGCGGCGGCGGGCGCATCTTCCCAGGGCGGCACGCTGGCAGCGGCCGGCTGGGTGGGCGCGGCGACCGGTGCGGCAACAGGCGCTGCGACGGGCGGCGTGGTCACCGGCGCGGGCGCAACGGCAGCGGGCGCGGCGGCCGGAGCCGGCGCGACGTTCGCTTGCGGCACGCTCGCGGGCGCGGACGGCGCGGGGGCCGGCGCGGGCGCAACCGGTTGCGCCACCGGCG
>NZ_CYTY01000038.1:57081-58152 GCF_001298995.1 Achromobacter sp. 2789STDY5608615 | reverse complement strand
GCACGCCCGACAGCATCACCGTGCTGGGCTGGCACGACAGCGGCAAGCGCGCCGTGGCCGCGCAGGCGCCGGTCAACCCGGCCAGCGGGCAGGACGACGCGGCGGGCCTGGACTGGTACGAGATCGCCGGCCATGGCGGCTTTGCCGACGAGGCGCAGGCCCGCCGGCAGGCGAACCTGGCGCGCGAGGCCGTGCGCGCCCGCGCCGAGACTTTCGCGGGCCGCGGGGTGGTGCGCACGTTCCGCTCGGGCACGCGCTTCACGCTGCGGGACCTGTCGTCGCTGGGGCCGGCGGGCGAGGTCGGCTTCGAGCCGGTGTTCGCGCTGGACTGGATCGAGCATGTGGGCATCAACAACCTGCCTGCGGAAACTCAGGCTTCGCTGTCGCAGCGGCTGGGCGGGCTGGATGCGTATCTGACGCTGGACGGTGCGCCGCAAGCTCCTGATCCGGAAGTATTGGCCAAGGCGCGCGAGGTCGGCTACGCCAACCGCTTCGAGGCGGTGCGCTGCGACCGGCCGTGGCGGCCGCAGCTGGCGCACCGGCGCGGCGCGCGCCTGAGCGGCGCGCCGTCGGTGCACGGCGTGCACACGGCGGTCGTGACCGACGCCGAGGGCGGCACGCAAGCGAAAGAGCAGGACGAGATCCTGCGCAACAAGCGCGGCGACGTGCGCATCCGCTTCCACTGGCAGGCCCACGCGGCCGACGGCGAGGCCGCCAGCCGCTGGGTGCGGGTGGCGCAGCGCCAGTCGGGCGCGGGCATGGGCATCAGCTTCGTGCCGCGCATCGGCCAGGAGGTGCTGGTGCGCTTCCTGGACGACGACATCGATCAGCCCATCGTGGTGGGCGCGCTGTACAACGGCCGCGGCGAAGGCGGCACGCCCGCCACGCCGGGCGGACGCCCGGGCGCCAAGGCCGACACGCAGGTCTACGCCGCCGCGCGCGATGCCGCGCCCAGCGCCCAGGCCAACCTTGCTGCGGGCAACGCGCCGGCCTGGCATGGCGCGGCCGGCGGCGACGAGAACCACCGCAACGCGGCCGCGTTGAGCGGCTTCAAGAGCAAGGAGTTCGGCG
>NZ_CYTY01000038.1:40623-56834 GCF_001298995.1 Achromobacter sp. 2789STDY5608615 | reverse complement strand
TGGGCGCGCACCAGGGGCTGCGGTTGGCGACGGTGCAGGGCACGCGCGGTCCGGGCGCCAGCGCGCTCGATGGCGACAAGGCGCCGCTGGCGGCGATGCACCGGGCGGTCTCGGGCACGGTGGCGGGCGACAGCGTGGACGGCGCGCGCGGCGACGCTTCGGCCAAGCATACCGACGCGGCGCAGGGCAAGGTGCCGCACGCGACCGATCCGGTGGTGCTGATGGCGGCGCGCGCCGGGTTGGCGCAGATCGCCGGGCAGCACCTGCAGTACACCGCTGGCGAGGCGGTGCACTGGTCTTCGGGCAAGGACCAGAACCTGGCCGTGATGGGCGCGCTGCGTCTGCACACGGGGCAGGGCCTGGGCATGGTGGCGGGCCTGCAGCAGGGCGGGGCGGGCTCGGGCCTGGACCTGATCTCGGCCAAGGGCAACGTCGACATCCAGGCCCAGCACGACATCCTGCGGGTGCAGGCGCAGCAGGACCTGACGGTCGGCAGCGCCCAGACCGCGGTGGAATACGCCGCGCCCAAGCGCATCCGCATCGCGACGGCGGCGGGCGCCAGCATCGTGCTCGAGGGCGGCAACATCACTGTCACCGCGCCCGGCCGCATCGACGTCAAGACCGGCAACAAGCAGTTCGCCGGGCCGGACCAGCTGCCGTATCCCTTCCCGCAGTTCCCGCAGAGCGTCTGCGTCAGCTGCGCGGTGGAGGCGGCCGCGGGCGGTTCCGCGATGACGGTGAAGAATGCTTGAGGACCGCGACACCTGGATCGATCCCGCCGCGCCGGACGTGGCGCGGGCCTTGCACGACGCCGCCTGGAACCACCCGGACGCGCCGGAGCGCTACGTGCTGCTCGACGCCGCTTTCTCGCCGCGCCTGCCCGAGCGGCTGGCGCGCTGGCTGGACGCGGAGGACTATTGCTCGCTCTACGCCGGCCGCTACCAGGGCGAGGGCCTGGACCAGGTGGCGCCGTATCTGCTGCGGCTGCCCTGGGTGCCGGCGCTGCGCGCGCCGCTGTGCGACAAGCTCCTGCAACTGACGCGGGGCCGGCCGATGTTGAGCCTGGTGACCACGCCGGCATCGCTGGCGCAATTGGCGGATCACCTGGGCCGGCAGATCGAGGCGGTCGACGCCGACGGCAAGGCGTACCTGCTGCGCCTGGCCGACACGCGTTCCTTCGCCGCGCTGCTGGATGTGTTCGCGCCGGCCCAGCGCCAGCGGTTGCTGGCGGGCATCGAGCGCTGGTCGTACGTGGACCGCCACGGCGCGCTGCGGGTGGCGCAAGGGGATCCGCGCTTCGATCCGGACGCGCCGACCGACCCCTATGTGATCGCCGCGGATCAGCAACGCCATCTGCGCCTGCTGGCGCTGCCGGATGCGATCCTGCGCTTCGTGCAGTTGCGCGCGCCGTTGTTCGGCGCGTTGAATGGCCCGCCGTCGACCGCGTACCAACTGATCCTGGAAGGCGTGCAGCGCCTGGCGCGGCGCGGGCTGGACAACGAAGCGCTGGCCTATCGGCACGCGCTGGCGTTGCTGCGCCGCCGCGGAATGCTGGCGCCCGTCAATCCGATGCCGTCTCTGGCCGCTTCCAGCACGGAACTGTCCTCATGACTTTCAAATTCCGCTTCGCCGGCCCCTGCCGCGAGATTCCCTCGGACCTGGATTTCCGCGAACAGCGCAAGGCCTGCCAGCGCATGGGCGAAAAGGCCGGCACGGACTGCTCGATCGAGCTGTTCTTCGGCTTCTTCTTCGATGGCACGCGCAACAACATGTACATGTCGGAGCGGGCCGGCAACCACACGCAGACCAATGTCGCCCGGCTGTATTCCGTGTTCGACGACGCCGTTGATCCCAGCTACAGCGCCCGTCAGCATCGTTTCCGGTCCTATGTCGAGGGCGTCGGCACCCCTTGTGTCGATAAGGTGGGCGATCCCGGCACAGGGGCCCATGCGCAGGCCGGCGCCGCCGCCGGGTGGGGCGGCGAGGCTCGTATCAACTGGGCGTTGCTGGAGTTCCAGAACCACCTGCACCAGCACTTCACATCGCGCGCCTTGACGGCGGCTCTGGGCCAGGACACCCGCGCCCTCGTCCGGGAGATGAGCGCGGACATGTCCCTGTCGCGCCTGCAGATCGAGGACCTGGCCAAGGCCGCCAAGATCCCGTTGGCCGCCTATACCGGGATGAGTCCGGGCGATGGGGCCGATGTCCTGGCCCGGCGCACGCAGGGTTTTCTGGACACCTTGTTGCGTGTCCGGGAGGTCAACAACACCGAACCGAAGGACATGGGACGCTATACGGTGCTGGCGCGGCGCAACCGGGACCTGCGGACCATGCTGGCAGGCTATCTGGACGCCAAGCCGAAGATCGAGCGCATCCGGGTATCCATCTTCGGTTTCTCGCGCGGCGCGGCGGAGGCCCGGGTCTTCGCCAACTGGCTCAAGGATGCGTGCGATCCGCCCGAGGGCATTTCGTTCTATCAGCCCCGCGGCGATGGCGTGCTGCGCCTGGCGGGCATCAAGGTCGACCTCGATTTCATGGGGTTGTTCGATACCGTGGCGTCCGCGGGCATCGCCCAGAGCGTGAGCGAGGACGTCTGGGACGGCCACGGCGCCTGGGCGCGCAAGAAAGACCTGGAGATTCCGAACGCGGTGTCGCGCTGCGTTCACATGGTCGGCGCTCACGAAGTGCGCGGGTCTTTTCCGCTGGACCTGATCGATGGGCCGAGCTACGAGGAAATCGTCTATCCGGGCGTGCACTCGGACGTGGGCGGCGGCTATAAGCCGGCGGAGCAGGGCCGCGGCACGAGGGACAGCGACAAGCTGTCGCAGATCCCGCTGTGCGATATGTACCGGGAAGCCGTGCAGGCCGGCGTTCCGCTGCGGCTTCATACCGCTCCCGGACCCGCGCAGGCCCGATTCCAGGTGTCGGCGGAACTGCGCGCCGCCTTCAACGCCTACGTGACCGCGACCGCCGACATTTCGCAGAAGCAGACGTCGACCCGGCGCATCATGTACAACCACTACGTGCAGTATTTGCGTTGGCGGCGCTTGCGCGCCGATCGCGGACCGGAGTGGATCGGCGGCATTCCCAGCTCGCTGCGGGCCAGGGCCAACTATCCGCAGGACTACGAAGACTTGGTGCGGGCCAATGACGAACTGCTGCTGGAAGTGCGCAAGCTGACGACGGACAATGCGCTGGAGCGCACGTCGACGCCGACGGCCATGCCAGGCGCCGGGGGCGGAGGCGCCCGGCTCTACGACAGCGTCATGCTGCTGCTGCGAGGAAACAAGGAGAAGATGTGGCTCGATCAACTCCGCACCGTCTGGAATCTCCCCGGCCGTCCGGCCGCGGCGGTAATCGACCTGCTGGACAACTTCGTGCATGATTCGCGCGCCTGGTTCAAGCCGCTGGGCAAGGATGACGACGTCTGGATCGCGATGCAGAAGGACCGCATCAAGCAGCTGGAAAAACGCGAGAAAGAGGCCGAGGAGTATGTTGCCGTCGGGCGTCCCGACCTGGCGCTGATCGCGCGCCCCAACAAGCAGGAACAGGCGGAACTGGCACGCTACCGCGCCAACCCGGACGATCTGGTGTTGCAATCGGACGGGCGGGAGTTTTATTGGCAGTGGGGATATCTGCGCTGGCGTTCGGTTTACGCCAATCCCCAGGTTCGTGCGCAAAGGGAAGCGCAGCAGGACCGGGAGCAAACGCAGCGGGCCTTGCAGAACATGCCGATGAATTTCAACGCCTTGCCCCGGTTCTAGTCATGCGGATATCAAGCGCGTCACGGAGTTGCTGGTTCACGCCGCGGGGCCTGATCGCCTCGGGCCGCTATGCGTTGGTCGGTGTCTTGCTGGCCGTTCAGGCGTGGGCGGGCCAGCCCGCATGGGCCCAGTCGATGCCGATACCCGAGACGCTTGGTGTCCGGCTCGGCATCATCAATTACCTTGGTGAAGGCCTGGATCCCGTGTATATCAATCAAGGCTGGGCCGGGAACGCCCGGCCGCGTTCTCATAGTTCGGGCACCTGCTGCGTTGCCATTCCAACGCAGTGGAAGCCCGGCATGACAATGCGCATCGAGTGGCGCACGGATTCCATGTTCAAGCGCGGGGAAACCCAACTGATGGTGCGTGATGCGCCCGTGCTGCCTTATGAACCCTTCCACGATGGCTATGCCTGGGCGGTGTTTCTGCCGGGCGGAGAGATCTTCGTGCAACCGTCCGACTACGGTCCGGGAGGCCCGGGTTTCCTGCAGGGGCTGCCGCAGCCGGCGGACGCGACCGAGGCGGACCTGAAGCGTTTCCTCGACAAGCACCCGCCGCCACCCGCCATGGCGCCGTCGCGCTAGCTCCGCGGCAGCGCCAGCAATTCACCCATGCGCACCGGTCCGCGCACCGACGGCGTGTCGGCCCAGCGCACCTTGTCCGGCCCGAACAGTACGATGGCGGTCGAACCCAGTTTGAAGCGGCCCATCTCGGCGCCCTTGTCCAGGTGGATCGGCGCGCGGGCGGCGTCGTCGTAACGCACCGCCTTGACGCGGCGCTTGTACGGCGTGACCAGGCCGGCCCAGACGGTTTCGATCGAGGCCACGATCATGGCGCCGACCAGCACCACGGCCATGGGGCCGTGCTCGGTGTCGAAGATGCAGACCACGCGTTCGTTGCGCGCGAACAGGCGCGGCACGTTGCGCGCGGTGAGCGGATTGACCGAGAACAGCCGGCCCGGCACGTGGATCATCTCGCGCAGCGTGCCGGCCACCGGCATGTGGACGCGGTGGTAGTCCTTGGGCGACAGATAGATGGTGGCGAATTCGCCGCCCTGGAACGGCGCGGCGCGTTCGGTGTCGCCGCCCAGCAGGTCGGTCAGGCCATAGCTGTGGCCCTTGGCCTGGAAGATGCGGCCATGCTCGATGGCGCCCATCTGGCTGATGGCGCCGTCGGCCGGGCACAGCACGCCGCCGGGCTCATCGTCCAGCGGCCGCGCGCCCGGCTTGAGGGCGCGGGTGAAGAAATCGTTGAAGCACTCGTAGGCCAGCGCGTCTTCCTGCTCGGCTTCGCGCATGTCCACGCCATACTTGCGCACGAAGCGCGAGATCATCCAGTTCTTGACCGCGGGTTCCCGGCAGTCCGAGGCGTATCCGAAGAAACGCGACACCAGGTGATGCGGCGCGAGGTACTGGCTGGCGAGGAAGATCTGGTCTTTGATGGGCATCTAGGAGCGCTAAAAAACGCGTCCCGCGGACAGCGGGACGTGGTTGGAGGTTGTCGCGCACGGGGCGGTGTCGATGGCTGCGTGGCCGATCGCGCCCGGGCGTGCAATTCGCGGGATTGTAACGCGTCCGGCCGCGAATGGACCATGGGGCGGACAGCTTTCGTCGTGCGATTTGACGGGCCGCGGCGCGCTATGCCGGCCGTGCCGTTACGCCGCCTGGGCCGTATCGGCCGGCGCGACGCCCTGGCGCCGGTAGGCGCCCGGCCCGGCGCCGAAGTGCTGCTTGAAGGCGCGCGCGAACGCGGCTTCCGATTGGTAGCCGCATTCGGCGGCCACGCGCGCCACCGACCATTTGCGGCGTTCCAGCTGGCGCGCGGCGTGTTCCATGCGGATCGCGGTCAGCAGGCGCAGCGGCGTCAGGCCGCTGGCGCGGACGAACTGGCGCGCGAAGGTGGCCCGCGACAGATGGCAGCGTTCGGCCAGCGACGCCAGGGTCCATGGCTCGGTGGGCGCCAGCAGCATCGACTGCACCGCGGGCGCGAGCCGCGCATCGGCCATCAGGGCCAGCAGGCCGCGGGTCTGCTGGCCGTCATGGACCAGGGCCCGCAGCACCAGCGTGAAGAGGGCGGTGGACAGCTGATTGATGATGGCCGCGCCGCCCAGCCGCGGCTGCTCGGCCTCGGCCCGCATCAACCCGAGCAGGGCGGCCAGCGCGGTGTTGCCGCCGATGGCGGCGGCCCGCAGCACCATGGCCTGCGGCAGCGCCATCAGCAGCAGGCCGCCGGCGCGGCCCAACGTGAATACGCCGCACAGCATTTCCAGGCGCGGCCCCGGGCCTTCCTGGGTCAGTTCGGTCAGGACGCCGTTGTGGCGGATGTCGGCGGGCGGCGAGGCGGCCGGCGCGGTGTCGTCGATGCCGCGCAGCAGGTGCGAGGCGCCGTGCGGCAGCAGCAGGATGTCGCCGGCCCGCAGCGCCAGCTCGTCGCGCCCGACGCGGGCCACGCCTTCGCCTTGCAGGATGACGTGGTAGGGCACGTGGCCCGCCGGCGCCTGCGGGCGGTCGGCGCGCCAGCGGCCGCCGTAGCGGCACAGCAGGTCCACCGTGCCGGCGGGCTCGACCGTCGACAGGAGCTGGCTCAGGCTGTCCATGGGTTCAGGGCATGAGAAGGCGGGCGCGACCGCCGCGGCGCGGCGGGACATGCCTGCGATTCTATGCCGGTTCGGCGCGCGCGGTCAGGCCGCGGCCTTGGCCGACAGCTTGGTCTTGTAGAGCCAGTCCTTGTAGTCGTCCAGGTCGCCGTCGAACGGGCTGAAGCGGCCGTCGGCCACGATGATGAACTGGTCGGTGGTGGCGCGCAGCAGGTGGCGGTCGTGCGACACCAGCACCAGCGTGCCTTCGAACTGCGCCAGCGCGGTGGTCAGCGCTTCGCGGGTCTCCAGGTCCAGGTGGTTGGTGGGCTCGTCCAGCAGCAGCAGGTTGGGGCGCTGCCAGACGATCAGCGCCAGCGCCAGGCGCGCCTTCTCGCCGCCGGAGAACGGCGCGATCGAGCTGGTGGCCATGGCGCCGTTGAAATTGAAGCTGCCCAGGAAGTTGCGCAGTTCCTGTTCGCGCACGGTCGGCGCGATCTTGGTCATGTGCCACAACGGCGATTCGTCATGGCGCAGCATCTCGACCTGGTGCTGGGCGAAGTAGCCGATCGACAGGCCCTTGTTGAACTGGGTGTCGCCCGCCAACGATTGCAGCTCGCCGGCGATGGTCTTGATGAAGGTCGACTTGCCGGCGCCGTTGATGCCCAGCAGGCCCAGGCGCTGGCCCGCCTGCAGCGAGAAGTCGATGCCCGACACGATGATCTTGTCGGACGTGAGGCCGCTGTCCTCGTCGGTGTTGCGGTAGCCGGCGCTGACCTTGTCCATCGTCAAGAGCGGATTGGGCGCGCGCAGCGGTTCGCGGAACTCGAACGAGAACTCGGCGGCGGCGCGCAGCGGCGCCACTTCCTCCATGCGGGCCAGCGCCTTGATGCGGCTCTGCGCCTGGCGCGCCTTGCTGGCCTGGGCCTTGAAGCGGTCGATGAACGACTGCAGGTGCGCGCGCTGGCGCATCTGCTTTTCCATCATGCCCTGCGCCAGCTCCAGCTGGGCGGCGCGCTGGCGCTCGAACGACGAGTAGTTGCCCGAATAGCGCTTGAGCTTGCGCTCGTCGATGTGGACGATGACGTTGACCACGCCGTCCAGGAAGTCGCGGTCGTGCGAGATGACGATGAGCGTGCCGGGATAGCGCTTGAGCCAGTCTTCCAGCCAGATGATGGCGTCCAGGTCCAGGTGGTTGGTGGGCTCGTCCAGCAGCAGCAGGTCGGACGGGCACATCAGGGCCTGCGCCAGGTTCAGGCGCATGCGCCAGCCGCCCGAGAAACTGGTCAGCGGCAACTGCATCTGCGCCTGCGTGAAGCCCAGGCCGGTCAGCAATTGTTCGGCGCGCGAATGCACGGTGTAGGCGTCGGCGTCGGCCAGCGCGGCGTAGATGTCGGCCATGCGCAGGCCGTTCTCGGCGCTCTCGGGTTCCGCTTCCAGCGCGGCCAGTTCGGCTTCGAGCCTGCGTAGCGTGACGTCGCCGTCGATGGCGTATTCGATGGCGGGGCGGTCGAGCGCGGGCGTTTCCTGCGCCACGTAGGCCATGCGCCAGCTGGCGGGGTAGTCCAGGTCGCCCTGGTCGGCGTGCAGCGTGCCGCGCAGCAGGCCGAACAGGCTCGACTTGCCGGCGCCGTTGGCGCCGATCAGGCCGATCTTGTCGCCGGGGTTCAGGAGCAGGTCGACCTTGTCGAACAAGGGCTTGACGCCGCGCATCAGTGAAACTTGTTGGAAGCGGATCATGAATCGTGTGGCTGGAGGGTGCCGACCGGGGTGGCGTGAAATAAGCGCGGCAAGGCTCCCGCCACAAAGTGCGGCGCAAAAAGAAGGAACCGTGGAGCGATCGCGCCGGCGGCGCGACATGCGGACCGCGTCGGGCGCGGCAGGCGGACGGGGCCGATGCCCATCCGATCGCGGGCGCTATTGTAGCCGGCCGCGCGGACCCGCGCCCGAGGGCGGGTTCAGCCAGTCGTGGCGCGGCTTCAGGCCGGGGCCGAGCGCGCGGCGATGGCGTCGGCCAGGGCCAGCAGGCGTTCGGCCTCGCGCGCGTGCAGGTTCTCGACCAGCGCGCCGTCCACCACCGCCACTCCCTGGCCGGCGGCCTGGGCGGCGCGCCAGGCATCGAGCCGCTTGCGCGCGCTGGCCAGTTCGGCATCGGTCGGCGCGAAGGCCGCGTTGGCGGCGGCGATCTGCTTCGGGTGGATCAAGGTCTTGCCATCGAAGCCCTGGTCGCGTCCCTGCCGGCAGGCGGCGGCCAGGCCGGCATCGTCATCGAGATCCAGGTGCACGCCATCCAGCACCGCCAGGCCATGGGCGCGCGCGGCCAGCACCGCCAGCGAGCGTGCCAGCAGCGTCTCGTGGCGTTCGGGCGTGTGGCGCGCGTGCAGGTCCTTGACCAGGTCGGAGGTGCCCACCACGATGGCCGCGAGCCGCGCGTGGCCGCCGGCGATGGCGTCCAGGCGCAGGAAGCCCAGCGGGGTCTCGGCCATCGCCCACAGCGGCAGCGCGGCGGGCGCGCCGGCCGCGTCCAGCGCCTGCGCCAGGGTTTCCAGTTCGGCCGCCGATTGCACCTTGGGCAGCAACACCGCGTCGGCGCCGGCCTGCGCGATGGCGCGCACGTCGTCCAGGCCCCACGGCGTATCCAGCGCATTGACGCGCACCACGCATTCGCGCCGGCCATAGCCGCCGGCGCGCAGGGCCGCGGCGACCTGCTGGCGCGCCAGCGCCTTGGCGTCGGGCGCGACCGCGTCTTCCAGGTCCAGGATCAGCGTGTCGGCATCGAGGCTGCGCGCCTTGTCCAGCGCGCGCGCATTGGCGCCCGGCATGTAGAGGACGGAACGGCGGGGACGGGCGGCGAGGGACATGGATTCAACTCTTGGGATTGCTGATGACCTGCACGGGCATGGTGCAGACATAGCCGACGCCATACACCGTGCGGATGCCCATGTCGCCGCCGGCCTGCGCGCGCAGCTTGCGGCGCAGGCGATGCATGTGGGCGTCGAGCCGGTGGGTGTCGTAGGCTTCGGCGCTGGCGCCCAGCGCCTCGACCAGCCGGCCGCGCGACAGCGGCAGCGGCGCGGCCTGGATCAGCGCGCCGATCAGGCGGCTCTCGGTGTCGGTGATGTCGACATGGATGCGCTTGGGCGACACCAGCATGCGGCGCGCCGGATCGAAGCGCCAGACGTCGGCGCTGGGCGCCTCGGGGCTGTTGGCGGGCACCACGCGCAGGCGGCGCGACAGCGAGACGAGCGTCGCGCCCAGTTCGGCCAGGTTGACGGGCTTGGTCAGGTAATGGTCGGCGCCCAGGCTCAGGCCGGACACCTTGTCCTCGCTCAACAGGCGCCCGGTGAGCATGATAATGCCCATTGAGGGATAGGTGGTGCGCAGGTGGGACACGCGCGCCAGTCCGTCGCCGTCGGGCAGCATGGCATCCAGCACCAGGATGCCGGGGGTGACGCTCAGCAGCAGTTGGTCGAGTTCGGACAGCGAGCCCGCGGTGAGGATGGCTTCGCCCAGGCCGAGGTCGTGGATGAATTCGGCGATGGTGTCGCGCCAGTCCCCGTGATCGTCGACGATGATGATGGTCACGGCGCCGGTCGAGCAGGCGGTTGTGCGCGAGGCGCTCCAAGGGCAAACACGCTTTCCGCTCCTTTCATGCTACGGCTTCTTATTGGTGTGAGTGAGTCCGCCTGGCGCGGGCCGGATACGGCGCCATCGGTGTGATCCCCTCGAGGCGCTCTCGCGGAGAATATCATTATCGCCGTTGCGGCGGCGCGGCATATTGCGGTGCAGCGAACGCTGTTGCAAGGCGCCCCGAACCGCGCCCATGCCGGTGGTCAAAAAATGATCAGCCCCGTCAACGGCGCCGTAACGGCCAGCAGCCGTGCGCCCGCGAATTTCTTATCCACAGTTTCTGTGGATAAGAAAGCCGCCTGACAGTTGTTCAGCGGTTCAGCGCCGCCGGGTCATTGCGGCGGCGTCGTCGAGTCCGCCAGGTATTCCACCGGCACGCCCTGCGGCACCGTGCGCACGCGATCGCGTTCGATGCGGGGCGGGGCGAAGCGCGTCTTGCGGGCCGCCGCGTTCTGCAGCAGCACCGACAGCACCGCGCCCTTGTCCTGGATCCATTGGGTCTTGCCGCGCAACAGCTTCATCGCGTTCTCGGCGGTTCCCAACTTGTAGGACATCGAGTTGATCTGAACGGAATTCTTGCCGTTGAAAGCGGACTCGTCCTGCTCGGCAATGGCCGCGGCGTCGAGGTTGCTGCTTTCGTGGTCGACGCGGTAGATGAACTTGAGGCTGCTGAACGGATCCTGCACCACGACGAGCTTGTCCGAACCCGAGACGTCCGACAGCATGCCGATGACCAATGATTCCACCAGCTGGTTGCCCCGTTGTTCTTCGGTGTAGATGAAGATGGTGCGCTGGTTGTGCCCGAGCGGCGAGGGCGGGGCGAGGGGAGAACGATCCATACCTGACTTGAAAGAGGCGGGGCGGGTGGAAACTTGCTCCGCGGTACTGCGTTAACGGCGTCAAGTTGCGTGAACTTGAGCGCCGGCCTTGATGTCAACAAAGAACAATGCCCCGCCCGGGCTACGGCGCGCGCCGCAGGCGTGCCAGCAGGCGCGCTTTGGCGGCGGGCCAATCCTCGTCGAGGATGGCGAAATAGACCATGTCGCGGGTGCGTCCGGACTGCGCGATGAGGTGCTTGCGGAACACCCCTTCCTCGACGCCGCCGATACGGAGAATGGCCTGCCGGGATTGCAGGTTGGTCACTTCCGTCTTGAACACAACCCGCATGATACCAATTGTTTCAAAGGCGTGCTGCAATAAAAGATATTTGGCTTCGGTGTTGGCGCCGCTGCGCTGGCTGGCGGGGGTGAGCCAGGTGGCGCCGATCTCCAGGCGCTTGTGCGGCAGGGCGATATCCATATAACGCGTGGTGCCGATGACCTGGCCGTCGGCGCGGCGCACGATGGCGAACGGCAGGCAGGCGCCGGCGGCCTGGCCGTCCAGCGCGCGCTCGACATAGCGGCGCATGTCGTCGGCCGATGCGACCGGTTCGGGTTGCAGCCGCCACAGTTCGGGATGCGGTCCGACCTCGGCCAGCGCGGCGGCGTGCGCCAGGGTCAGGGGTTCGAGCCGGACGATCTCGCCTTCCAGGGTGACGGGCGGCAGGCGGGCGGGGGAGGACATGACGGGAGACTCCGCGGGCGCGTCGCGGTCGGGCGCGCGCCGTCATGGCGGCGTCCCGGACGCCCAGCGATTCTACGCCCGCCGTCGGCGGCTTGCCGAACCCCGCGCCCGGGCGCAGAATGCGGCGCATGAAAACAGACGTGGTTGTCCTGGGCGCGGGCATCATCGGGGTGAGCGCCGCGCTGCACCTGCAGGCGCGCGGCCGTTCGGTGGTCCTGCTGGACCGGCGCGGTCCCGGCGAGGAAACCAGCTACGGCAATGCCGGGCTGATCGAGCGCGCCAGCGTCATTCCCTATGCCTTTCCGCGCGACTGGCGCAGCCTGCTGCGCTATGCCGGCAACCGCACGCCGGACGTGCGTTACCACGCGCGTTTCCTGCCGCGCATCGCGCCCTGGCTGCTGCGCTATTGGTGGCATTCGGCGCCGTCGCGGCTGGCGCGCGCCGCGGCCGCGATGCTGCCGCTGATCGAGCGCAGCGTGGCCGAGCACGATGCGCTCAAGGACGCCGCCGGCATCGGCGCGCTGTTCCGCCGCAATGGCTGGATCGACGGCATGCGCAGCCAGCAGAGCCTGGACCGCGCCGCGGCCGACGCCGCCGCGCTGGCCGATTACGGATTGGATTACCAGGTGCTGGACCGCCAGGCCCTGGCGGCCCTGGAACCGTCGTTGTCGCCGCGCATGGTGGGCGCGATTCACTGGCGCGACCCGGTCAACGTGTCGGATCCCGGCGCGGTGGCGCGCGGCTACGCGGCCCTGTTCCAGCAGCGCGGCGGCCAGTTGGCGCGGGGCGATGCGCGCAGCCTGGAAGCGGTGTCCGGCGGCTGGCGCGTGCGCGGCGTGACCGGGCCGGTCGAGGCGCGCGAGGCGGTGGTGGCGCTGGGGCCGTGGTCGCCCGACGTGCTGCGGCCACTGGGCTATCGCGTGCCCATGGCGGTCAAGCGCGGCTATCACCAGCATTTCGCGTTGGAAGACGGGGCGGCGTTGTCGCATCCGGTGGCGGATATCGACAGCGGCTTTGTGATGTCGCCCATGACGCTGGGCCTGCGCCTGACCACCGGCGCCGAGTTCGCGCCGCGCGACGCGCCGCCGTCGCCGGTGCAGGTGGCGCGCACGCGGGCGCTGGCGGCGCAGTTGCTGCCGCTGGGCGAGGCGGTGGAGAAAACGCCCTGGATGGGCTGTCGGCTCTGCATGCCGGACATGCGTCCGGTGATCGGCGCGGCGCCGCGCCATGCGGGTCTGTGGCTGGCCTTCGGCCACGCGCACCACGGTTTCACGCTGGGGCCGGTGACCGGAAAGCTGCTGGCCTGCCTGATGACGGGACAGGCGCCGGACATGGATCCGGCGCCGTATGCATTGAACCGCTAGGCCCGCCCGGGACGCGGGCGGTTGCCGGGGGCCGCCCGGTGCGTGCGCCGCGACGCGGCGCGGACCGGGGCGGCGGCAGGCCGCTTCAGGCGGCCTTGGTGCGGCGCTGGCGCACCGCGTCGGCCAGCAGGTCCAGCACCGGCAGGGTCTGGCTCCAGCCCAGGCAGGCGTCGGTGATCGATACGCCATGGCGCAGCGGCTGGCCGGGCTTGAGGTCCTGGCGGCCTTCCTCGAGATGGCTCTCGATCATCACGCCGGTGATGCGGCTGTCGCCCTGGGACAGCTGGGCGGCGATGTCGCGGGCCACGTCGACCTGGCGCAGGTGCGACTTGTTGGAGTTGGCGTGCGAGCAGTCGATCATGACCTGTTCGCGCTGGCCGGCGGCGCGCAGCACGGCGCAACAGGCGTCGACGCTGGCCGCGTCGTAGTTGGGGCCTTGCTTGCCGCCGCGCAGGATCACGTGGGTGTCTGCATTGCCGCGGGTTTCGAAGATGGCGGCCATGCCCATCTTGGTCATGCCCATGAAGGCGTGCTTGGCGCTGGCGGCGACGATGGCGTCGGCCGCGATCTGCACGCCGCCGTCGGTGCCGTTCTTGAAGCCCAGCGGGCAGCTCAGGCCGGAGCTGAGCTGGCGGTGGCTGGGGCTTTCGGTGGTGCGCGCGCCGATGGCGCCCCAGGCGATCAGGTCGGCGATGTACTGCGGGCTGAGCAGGTCGAGGAATTCGGTGGCGATCGGCAGGCCCAGGCCGCTGATGTCCAGCAGCAGTTCGCGGGCGCGGCGCAGGCCTTCGTTGATGCGGAAGCTGCCGTCCAGGCGCGGGTCGTTGATGTAGCCCTTCCAGCCGACGGTGGTGCGCGGCTTCTCGAAATAGACACGCATCACGATCAGCAGGTCGTCACGGTACTGGTCGGCGGCGGCGCGCAGCTGGCGCGCGTATTCCATGGCCTGGCCGTGGTCGTGGATCGAGCAGGGGCCGACCACCAGCACCAGGCGGTCGTCGCGGCCATGCAGCACGTCGGCGATGCGGGCGCGGCTGTCCTCGACCAGCGTCTGGATCTCGGCCGACACCGGCAACTCGTCCTGCAGCAGGGCGGGCGAGATCAGCGGACGCACGGCGCTGATGCGGGTGTCGTCCGTGCGGGTGTTGTCCTGGGTGGCGTCGGCCGTGCCGACCTCGCGGTCGTGCAGGGGATCGTCAATGCGGGTCAAGGGAAGCTCCGTGCCGTAGATGCGGGAAAGACCGCCATTATCGCACCGGCGGGCGTCGTCCGTCCGGGCTATGTCCCCGTGTGCCCTAGGACGATCGATGGCGACCGGGCGGCAAATGGGCCTAGGACGTGTTCGGTGGCGCTACAGTCGGGGAAGATGCCTTAGCATTGACCCAACGCGTTCCCGCGACCGCGCCCCGGCCTGGCGGCCCACGCCAGGGTCACCGCATGCCGATACGCCCGAGGACATGACCGATGCCCAAATCCGACGCCGGCGCCTCTCGACGGATTCTCCTGGTGGAAGACCACCCGGTGGAGCGGGCGTATCTGCAGAACATGCTGCTGGCCCTGGGGTACCGGCGGGTGGCCGGGGTCGGCAGCAGCGCCGAGGCCATCGGCGCCCTGGCGCGCCAGGCCTACGATGTGGTGATCAGCGACATCGTCATGGGCGAGGGCGACGGCACCCGCCTGCCCAACGAACTGCGCCAGCTGGTTGACGGCGGCCGGCTCAAGAGCATGCCGCCGATCGTCTGGATCAGCAGCCTTTCCGACGAACTGTTGCAATCGCATGTGCGGCTGGCGCTGCAGGCCGGCTGCCCGTCGTCGCAGGCGCTGGCCAAGCCGGTGACGCGCACCGCCATGCAGCACGCCATCAAGACGGCGCTGCACAGCCTGGACGACGATACGGCGTCGCCGCGCCGCACCGCGGTGCGGCGCGAGGTGATCGAGGCCGAGCTGGGCCGCGCGCTCAATTCCGGCGACGGCATGAGCGTGGTGCTGCAGCCGCAGGTGGACCTGACCACCGGTCGCGCGGTGGCGGCCGAGGCGCTGTCGCGCTGGGATCATCCGACGCTGGGCGCCATTCCGGCGGTCGACTTCGTGCCGGCGGCGCACCGCCTGGGGCTGGACCGGACGCTGTTCAACCGCGTGGCCGACTGCGTGGTCGAGGTGCTGGCCGAGATGCACGCCGAAGGCATCGCGGTGCCGATCGCGATCAATGCCTCGGCCTCGACGCTGTGCGCGCCGGGGCTGCCGGACGGCCTGGAGCAGCGGGTGGCGCAGGCCGGGCTGCCAGCGCGGCTGGTCAAGGTGGAACTGACGGAGGACGAGCCGGTCACCGACTGGCTGGCCCTGTCGTCGGCCCTGAACCTGTTGCGGGTGCGCGGCTTCGAGCTGGCCATGGACGATTTCGGCGCGGGCATCGCCTCGATGCGGCTGTTCTCGGCCATGCCGTTCACCGAACTGAAGATCGACCGCGACTTCATCGTCCACATGCACCGCGAGCCGGCCTCGCGCGCGGTGGTGGCGGCGGCCATCGAGATGGGGCGGGCGCTGGGACGGCGGGTGGTGGCCGAAGGGGTCGAGCAGGAGCGCGACATCCTGCTGCTGCGCGAGCTGGGGTGCACGCTGGCGCAGGGCTACGGCATTTCGATGCCGCTGGCCCCGGCCGATTTCATTGCATTCTGCCGCCGGCAATGAGGCCGGCCGGCGGCGCCGCGATCGCCGCTCAGAGACCGGCCACGTCGATGTCGCCCGGATAGTCGACCGAGAACTTGAGCACCGCGTCGCGCGACTTGCCGGGCTCCATGTCCCAGTTCCACACCAGCACGCCATCGTCTTCGCGCTTGATGTCGCGGTCGGCCGGCGACAGCAGCTTGACCTCGATCTTCTCGTTGCGCGAGATCGGCAGACGGTCCTTGAAGCTCACCTGTTCCTTGGTGGCCTTGTTGTTCTTGACCGTGATCTTGTATTCGTAGGTCACGCGCTTGCCGTTGCCGGAGAAGCCGGTGCTTTCGGTGAACCGGTTGACCAGCTGGCGCTTGATCGAGATGCCGTCGTCGGCGCCCAGGGCCAGCTCGACCTTTTCGCCGGGCATCACCGGCTTCATGGACGAGGCGGCCACGAAGGCGTCCTCCAGGAAGGTGTTGAGCGTGCCCGCCAGGAACGGGTATTCGGTGTTGTTGTTGGCCAGCGCGGTCAGAAAGGCGGCCTCGCGTAGCGCCGGGGTGGACTGGTATTGCAGCGTGGCCGGCAGCTTGGCGGTGGTGATGGCGACGCGCTGCGTGCTGTTGTCGGACGGCAGCGTGGCGGGCTGGCGGATCTGGA
>NZ_CYTY01000038.1:31769-40355 GCF_001298995.1 Achromobacter sp. 2789STDY5608615 | reverse complement strand
CGGATCACGCCGAAATAGCCGAGATCGACGCTGCGGTCGGCCGGGCGCAGGCGCGCATCGTAGGACGGCGTCCAGCGCGCGCCCGCCACCGCATAGGACACGTTCAGATCGAGCTTGCCGGCGCGCGCCAGGTTGACGCGCAGCGTGACGGTCTTGGTGCGGCGGTTGAGCTGGCCCTGCAACTGGCCCAGCTCGCCTTGCGCGGCGGACAGCTGGCGCTCCAGGTCGTCGCGCTGCTCGGCCACGCGGCGCAGGCCGGCGAGCGTGCGGCTGAGCGTGTCGGCGCTGAGGGCCTGGATCGCCTTGAGCTCGTCCAGCGTCGGGCGCGGGCCGTCCTTGGCCGGCTCGGTGGCGCCGCGCTGCATCATCGCCACCAGCTCGCGCTGGTTGTCCAGCACCGCCGCCTCGTCGTCCAGCGCGGCCTGCTGGCCCTGGAGCTTGCGGATCTGGTCTTCCAGCTGCTTGACGCGCTCGTTGGCGGTATCGGCCTGGAAGGCATCACGCACCCGCACGTCCAGCAGGGTGGCCTGGCCGCTGCTCTTGGCCGAGACCTGCAGCGAGTTTTCCTGCAGGCTGGCGGGCAGCTTTTCCAGGACCAGCTCGTGTTCGCCGGCCGGCAGTTCGCTGCTGGCGGCGCGGGTGACGACAGCGCGGTCCTGGTAGACCGTCACCGCGCCGATGGAGGAGGCCAGCCCGGCCGCCGCGGCCAGACCGGGGGGCGTGGCGATGGCCACGGCCAGAAGAGTACGTTGCACGTGTGCACCTATAGGCAGGTTGCGCCGGCCGGCCTTCCGGTGAAGAGGGTCGCAGCGGCGATAGCGCGACAATTTACAGGGCGCGGCGGGGCACGGGTTTACAGAAGATGACAAAAGCGACAGGGCGATACCGCCCTGTTTTCAGGCGGGCGCGGACGGCTCGGGATGCGCCAGCCGCCACAGCATCTCGACCGCGTTGCGCGCGGCGACGGAGCGGTCGTGGCGGCGGTAGGCCATGTCCAGCAGAGCGTGGGGCGCGTCGCCCTTGATCGGCCGGTACTCGATGCCTTGGGCGCCCATGTGGCGCATGGCGGCGGGCACGATCGAGATGCCGACGCCGGCCGCCACCAGGCTGACGATCGAGGCCATCTGCGGCGCTTCCTGGATGACGCGCGGCGTGAACCCGGCGCGCAGGCAGGCGTTCTGGATCGCGTCGTACAGGCCGGCGCCGATGGGGCGGGGGTACAGCACGAAATCCTGGTCGGCCAGCGCGGCGATCGGCACGCTGCGCTTGCGGCTGAGCGGATGGTCGGGCGGCAGGGCGATCAGCATGGGTTCGTCGAGCACGCGCTCGGCCTCGAATTCCGGATCCAGCACGTACGGCGGCCGCACGAAGGCGACGTCGACGGCGTTCTCGCGCAGGCCGCGCAGCAGGCTGACGGTGTTGCTTTCGGTGAGGCTGATGCGCACGTCCGGATAGCGGTCGCGGAAGGCGCGGATAGCGCGCGGCAGGTAAGGGTGGAACACGGCCGAGGCGGTGAAGCCCACCGTGATGGCGCCGTGCTCGCCGCGTCCCAGGCGGCGGGTCGTGTCGATGGCGCGGTCGGCGCTGGCCAGGATGGCGCGGGCGTCTTCCAGGAACTGCGCGCCGGCCTCGGTCAGCTCGACCCCGCGCGGCAGGCGCAGGAACAGCGCGGTGCCGATCTCGCGCTCGAGCTGCTGGATCTGCTGGCTCAGCGGCGGCTGGCCGATACCCAGCCGGGCGGCGGCGCGGGTGAAGTGCAGTTCTTCCGCGACCACGGTGAAATAGCGCAGGTGCCTGAGTTCCATCGTTTTAAAATATAGGGAGTGCCGGTTTCATATATTGGACATATGCAGGGGAAAAGTCTACCTTGATCGCACGGGTCCGTTGCCCGATGTTTTCGAGAATTCCGATGTCCACCGCCTCAGCCGTTCCCCCATCTTCCTCCGCCGCGCCCCAGGCCGAATACCTGGCGCGCGGCACGCCGGCCTTGCGGCGCGCCCAGTGGGCGCTGTTCGCGGCCGGCTTTTCCACGTTTTCGCTGCTGTATTGCGTGCAGCCGCTGATGCCGCTGTTCACCCAGGCCTTCGGCGTGTCGCCGGCCCAGAGCAGCCTGGTGCTGTCGCTCTGTACCGGCCTGCTGGCCGTGGCGATCTTCCTGGTGGGGCTGTTTTCGCAGGCGCTGCCGCGCAAGCGCATCATGGCGCTGTCGCTGTTCGCCTCGGCCGTGCTGGGCACGGCGGCGGCGGTGGCGCCCGACTGGCACAGCCTGCTGGTGCTGCGCGCGTTGCAGGGCGTGGCGATGGGCGGGGTGCCGGCGGTGGCCATGGCCTACCTGGCCGAAGAGGTCGAACCCGACACGCTCGGTTTCGTCATGGGGCTGTACATCAGCGGCAGCGCCTTCGGCGGCCTGTCCGGGCGCGTCATCACGGGCCTGGTGTCCGATCATTTCGGCTGGCGCGCGGCGCTGGGCACGCTGGGCCTGCTGGGCATTGTCGCGGCGCTGCTGTTCATCTGGCTGCTGCCGGCTTCGCGCCGGTTCACGCCGCAGCGTTCGCGCGGCTGGGCCGGCGTGGCCGGCGACGTGCGCGACGGCATCGGCGCGCACCTGCGCAACGGTCCGCTGTGCGGCCTGTTCGCCATGGGCGGGCTGCTGATGGGCGCCTTCGTCACCGTCTACAACTACGTCGGCTTCCGCCTGCTGGCGCCGCCGTTCTCGCTGAGCCAGACCTTCATCGGCTTCATCTTCGTGGTGTACCTGGTCGGCATCTTCGCCTCGACCTACTTCGGCCGCCTGGCCGATCGCCACGGCCGCGGCGCGATGCTGGCGGCGGGCACCGGCATTGCGCTGGCGGGCCTGCTGCTGACCCTGTCGGACACGCTGGTGGTGCTGGTCGCCGGCATCGTCGTCTTCACCTTCGGCTTCTTCGCCGCGCACGCGGTGGCCAGCGGCTGGGTCGGCCAGATGTCGCGCGGCTACAAGGCGCTGGCGGCCGCGCTGTACCTGCTGGTGTACTACGTAGGTTCCAGCGTGCTGGGCTCGCTGGGCGGCCACTTCTGGACCGATGGCGGCTGGCCCGGCGTGGCGGCCATGGCCGGCAGCCTGCTGACGGCGGCGTTGGCCATCAGCGCGGCGCTCTACTGGCGCACGGCGCGCGTGCCGCCGGCCTCCGCGGTGGAGCGGGGCGCGTCCTGAGCATCCTGGATGTCCCGTTGACGGGCGGGCATGCGTCGCCGGCCACGTGCCTTCGGGCGCGTGGCCATCGCGCCTTTCGGCGTCGGCGCCATCGGCCTTTCGGCGCCGGCAACTAGGCTGGGGTGCGGACCGGCGGCGCCTCGACCGGGGCCTCGGCGGCCAGGGTGGCCTCCATGCCCTGGCTGAGCGTCGCCAGCAGCAGGTGCGGCGCCAGGTTCAGCTGGGCCAGCACCACGCTGCTTTTGGCCAGCCGCGCCAGCTCCTCGTGTTTCAGGCCTGCCAGCCATTGACAGGCGCGTTCCGATATCTGCATGCCCGCCATCGCCGGCAGGTTGCCGGTGCGGGCCATCCGCTGCAGCAGCAGCAGATACATCAGATTGGTTTCGTGGATATCGCGCAGAAGTTCGGTTGATCGCGGCATCGGGTGCCCCTCACTTCATTGAATCCGCGACCCGGCGGTTGCACGGGCCAGGAACAGGCAAGGCGCGAGGCGTCCTGTATGGGCGTCTAGTCAAGCCCGCGAGGGCTTGCGTGCCGATATGGTTTGTCGATCATATTTAAGCGATCAGGGGCCGTCAGTAATGGATTTCCCTGTACTCGGATTCGGCATATCCTCATATTCTGAAACAGACGCATTCTCATTTATAATGCCCAGCACGTTGGGCGGCGCATCACCCGCGTCCGCCTGTAGTCCGCCACCCCGAGAGGCCCACGATGACCCTAGCATTCCAGGAGCCCAATTCGCTGCAGCGCGAACACGCGGCGCTGCTCGCCGCCTATGGCCAGGCGCAGGGCCGCTGCAGCCGCCTGCTCAGCGCCCAGGCGCAGCGCATCCAGCACCTGGAAGGCGAGGTCCTCAAGCTGCGGGCCGCGGTCATCCAGCGCGACACCGCGCTGGCCTGGGCGCGCGAAGACCGCGCCGCGCTCGAGGGCGCGATTCCGGGGCTGCCCAAGCGCGTGGCGCTGGCCCGGCGCGTCACGCAGCTGATGGAACGGGTGCAGAGCCTGATGCGCGAGCGCCTGGCCTGGCAGGACCGCGCCGCCGCCGCGCGCGCGCGTCCGCTCGACAGCGCCGCCGAGCCCGCCGTGGCGCCCGCGGTGATCGCCGCCGCGACCTTGCGCGAGAAGTCCGTGCTGTGCGTGGGCGAGGACGCCATGGCCCTGATGCTGACGCGCAAGGTGGTGGAAATGGCCGGCGGCCGCTACCTGGGCCACTGCGGCGGCGAAGGCGCCGACGGCGACACGTTGGAAGCCAGCCTGGTCGCCGCCGACCTGGTGATCTGCCAGACCGGCTGCGTCAGCCATGGCGCCTACTGGCGCGTCAAGGATCACTGCACCCGCACCGGCAAGCAATGCGTGCTGGTCGACAAGCCCGAGGCGCTCACGGCGCTGGGACTGGCGCGCGAAAGCGCTGATCTGCCGCGCTGAACGCGTCCGCGGCATCAATCCGGCGCCTGCGCGCGCCAGAGCCGGGCGTATTCCCCGTTGGCCGCGAGCAGCGCGGCGTGGCGGCCGCGTTCGACGATACGACCGTCGCGCATCACCCAGATGGCGTCGGCATCGACCACGCTGCGCAGTTGATGCGCGATCGCCAGCACGGTTCGGCCACGCGCCAATTCGTCCAGCGCTCGCTGGATCTCCCAGGCATTTTCAGGATCGACGCTGGCCAGGGCTTCATCCAGCACCAGGATGGGCGCGTTCTTGAGCAGGGCGCGGGCGATTGCCAGGCGCTGGCGTTCGCCGCCGGACAGGCGGATCACGGATTCGTCCAGCACCGTCTCGTAGCCTTGCGGCAGCCGCTCGATGAACCCATGGGCATGGGCGGCGCGGGCGGCGGCCATGACTTCGTCCAGGCTGGCATCGGGCCGGCCCAGCCGCAGGTTGTCGGCGACGCTGGCGCGGAATAGCGCGACCTCCTGCAGCATCAGCGCGACGCGCTGGTTGAGCGTCCGCGCCGCCATGTCGCGCAGGTCGACGCCACCGATGCGGATGGCGCCGCGGTCGGGGTCCCACATGCGCGCCAGCAGGCTGGCCAGCGTGGACTTGCCGCTGCCCGACGCGCCCACCAGGGCCACCCGCTGGCCCTCGGTCACGACGCCATCGATGCCGTCCAGCGCCGGCCGCGCCGCGCCGTGATGGCACAGGCCGACGCCTTCAAGCGTGAGGGTATTGCCGACGGGCATGCGTGGCGCGGCCGGCTGCGGCAGCGGCGGCTCGGCCGCCAGGGCGCGGATATGGGCCAGCGTGTCGCGCGCGTGGCGCAATTCGGCCAGGTTCAGGCCCAGGTCGCCCAGCGCGCGAAAGTAGCGCAGCGACACCACCAGGAATACCAGGAAATCGACCGGCGCCAGACGGACGCCGAGCCCCAGCGCCGCCGCCAGCGCCACGGCGGCAAAGCCCGCCTGCAGCATGCAGCCGAACAGCAGCAACGCCGGCGCGGGCGCCAGCTCGGCACGCATCTGTTCGCGCCGCAACCGGTCCAGCAAGTCCAGGGCGCGCGCCAACCGCGCCCCGCGCCGGTCGAACTGGCGCAGGTCGCGCTGGCATTCGGCCTGTTCGAGCAGCGCCGCCACGGTCTGCTCGCGCAGGGCCGCCAGCCGCGTATCGGCCCTCGACAGCAGCCGATGGGACCAGGGGATGACAAGATAGGCGGCGGGACCCAGCACGGCGCACAGCAGCGCCAGCGCGGGCTGCAGGGCGCACAACAGCAGCCACAGGAACAGCGGCACGGCGGCATTGGCGACCGACAGCCCCCAGACCCGCGCCACGATCTCCTGATAGTGGGTATAGCGGCCGGTCAGCAGTTCGACGATGGCGGCCCGGCGGCGTTGTTGCAGCCGGCCCAGCGGCAGCCGGCCGAGTCCATCGGCCATCCGTAGCCGCGCGTCGGCCGCCAGCGTGTATACCGCGCCGAAATTGAGGACGTTGGCGCGCGCCTTCAGCCACACCAGGGCGCCATTGCAGGCCGCCAGCGCCAGCAACACCTGCAGCGCGAGGCTCGCGCTGGCGCTGCCCGCCATGACGCGGCCGAGCGCGTGGTACAGCACCAGATACGGCAGCGTCTCGACCAGGGCCGCCAGGATGCCGCAGGCCAGCCCGCGCGCCAGGCGCGGGTCCTTGCGGCCGGCCAGGTCGAAACCGAAGTCGGGCATCATGGCGCGCTCGCGCCGGACGGCGCCGGTTCGGCGCGCGCCAGTGTCCACGCCGGGGCGCGGGCCTGGGCCCGCCACAAGCGCCGGTACACGGCACAGTCCGCCAGCAGCTCGGCGTGCGTGCCGATGCCCTGGATCCGGCCTGCGTCCAGCACGATGATGCGGTCGGCCGCGGGCGCCTGCGCCAACCGGTGCGACACGGCAATCACGGTCCGATCCGCGGCCAGGCGCCGCAGCGCTCGCTGGATGCCGCGCTCGGTGGCCGGGTCGGCGGCGGAGGTGGCCTCGTCCAGCAACAGCACCGGCGTGTCGGCCAGCAGGGCGCGAGCCAGCGCCAGGCGTTGCCGCTCGCCACCGGACAGGCTGGCGCCGCGTTCCGCCACGGGCGTGTCCAGGCCTTGCGGCAGGCGCGCCAGCAGGGTCTCCAGACCGGCCGCGCGGACGGCCCGCGCGATGGCGTCGGCGGATGCGTCCGGACAGGCGATCAGCAGGTTTTCGCGCAGGGTGCCGGCAAAGACCAGTATGTCCTGGAACACGCACGACACCCATTCGGCGCGGCTGGCGGCGGGCACCTCGAACCAGGATACGCCGCCCACCTCGAGTCGTCCGGCGCGCTGTTCGCAGGCGCCATACAACAGGCCCAGCAGGCTGCTCTTGCCCGCGCCGCTGGGGCCGACGATCAGCGTATAGCCGGGGCTGGGGGCCGCCAGCGTCAGGTCGTGCAGGGTGTCGGGACCGTCGGCCGGACCGGCATGCACGTGTTCGAGGCGCAGGTCGAAACGGGGCGGCCGCGCCCGCGGCGCAGGAGCGGGCGGCACGGCCTGGTCGAGCAAGGCGACGACGCGGCGCGTGCCCAGCATCTGCCTGCGCAGCGCGCCGAAAGCGCCCAGCAAGCGCAGCAGCGGCGCGGTCAGGCCCGCGCCCAGGGTCACGAACAGCAGCAGGCCGGCGGGCGACAGGCTACCCTGCGCGGCCAGCAGGATGCCGGCGGGCAGTACCACCGCCAGGTTGGTCGACAGGGCGACGAAGAACAATGCATAGGGAATGGCGGTGCGGCGTGTCACGTCGTGGGCCAGCGTCGCCAGCGCATGCACCGCCTGGCGCAGCGCCGTCATGGAGGTCGCGGCGCGGTCGTGGGCCTTGAGCGTGGCGATGCCGTTGATGTGTTCCAGCAGCGCGTCGTTCGCGGCGGCGTCGGCGGCATGCCATTGCCGCAGGATGGGGTCCAGCCCGCGGAAGCTGCGGCGATAGGCCCACAAGGCCAGCGGCAGCAGCGCCAGCGAGGCCAGCGCCATGCGCCAGTCCAGCGCGAACAGCCCGGCCGCCGCCAGCAGCGGCACCGCCAGGCCGGCGACCGCGTCGGGCAGCGTATGGCCGATCACGCTCTCCAGGCCATTGATGTCGTCCACCAGGGTCTTCTTCAGGGCGCCAGCCCGCCCGTGCGAGGCGGACAATGGCAGCCGGCCGAGCTGGCGCAGCAGGTCGGCGCGCAGCCGCGCCTGGATGCGGAAGGCGGCGGCGTGCGAGGCCACATTGGCGGCGCCGAATACGGCCAGGCGCGCGACGGCGGCCAGCAACAGCGCGCCGGCCAGCGCCGCCAGCGAACCGGTCGCCGCGGCCGCCGGGGCGGTCAGCGCCATGGCCATGCGGTAGATCAGCCAGTAGGGCAGCAGTTCCAGCGCGCTGGCGGCGATCGCCAGCGCCACCGCCAGCGACAGCAGCGGCGTTTCGCCGCGCGCCAGCCTGGACAGCAGGCGCAGGTCAGCGCGCATGGCGCGCCCCGTTGCCGCCCGCGGGCGCCAGGCGCCAGGCCAGCAGCGCCGTGGCGGCATAGCCGACCGCTGCGGCGGCCAGGGTGGCGCCATAGCCCCAGGCGGCCGCCACGAAGCCGCTGGCGCCGAAGCCCGCCATGGCGGCCACCGACATCATGGCCGTGAGGAAGGTGACGTCGGCGGCGGCGCGTCCGGGCCGCGCCAGGCTGTAGAAATAGGTGTTGAACGCGACGTTCTGCACCGCCAGCGCGCTGAAGATGACGAACACGCTCAACAGCGTCCAGGGCCGCGCCGCCAACACCCCCTGCGCGCCGGCCAGCAGGGCGAACGGCGGGGTCAGCAACAGCGCGCTGGCCAGCACGGCGCGCGGCGCGGGCAGGCGCCGCAGCCCCAGCCCGGCCAACGGTCCGGCGCTGGTGAAGGCCAGCACCGTGGCCGCCGCGATGACCAGGCCCACCTGGGGCAGCTG
>NZ_CYTY01000038.1:24630-31639 GCF_001298995.1 Achromobacter sp. 2789STDY5608615 | reverse complement strand
CGAGCGCGTTGCCCACCGACATGCCCCAGCCCATCACGGCCGCGCCACAGGCGCGCTGCGTCGGCCGCAGCGAATCCGCGGCATAGCCCAGGGTGGCGATGCGCTGCGTGGCCGCGAGCGTGGCCAGCGCCAGGCTCGCGGCCAGCAGCGCCGCGACCTGCCGGCCGGGGTCGAGCAAGGCGGCCAATGCCGTGACCGCCGCGGCCAGGCCCTGCATCAGCAGAATCCACGAGCGCCGCCGGCCCAACCGCGTCAGCGGGTAGCGGTCCACCAGCGGCGCCCACAGGAAATTGACCGTGAAGGCAAAGAACACCAGGCCGAACAGCCCGATGACCGGCAACGGCGCGCCCTGCTGGCGCAGCACGGCCGGCACCGCCGCGTACAGGAAGGCAATGGCCAGGTACTGCTGGCAGGACAGCAGGGCGAGGACGGCGTAGCGCATGGCGGGCGGCGCGCTCAGTAGCGCATCGTCACGCCGGCGCCGATCACCCGGCCCTGGCCGATGGTGGTGGCCTCGGCGCCGGGACCGTAGTACAGGCCGATGTACTGGGGGCGCGCGTTCGACAGGTTCTGCCCGAACAGGTACAGGTCGTAGTGCGCGAACTCCAGCCCCAGCTTGGCGTTGACGATGGCGTAGCGGTCCAGATCGAAATGCGCGCCGACGTCCGCCTTGCGCGCGCCGACGAACTGATACTGGGCGGCCGCGAACAGGTTCGGCGCATCGGCGCTGTCCAGTCCCGGCACGCGGCCGCGGTACTGCAGCGTGACCGCCGCGTTCCAGCTTGGCACGCTCGGCACGCGGTTGCCGTCCCTGGCGCCCGACGAGGCGGCGACATCGGCCGAGACATTGCGCAGCACCGCATGGGTGTAGCCGAGGCTGCCCGCCAGCTCGAAGCCGCGGCCGATGGCGTAGCGCGTTTCCAGTTCGGCGCCGTAGCTGCGGGTATCGATGGACTTGGGCACGAAGGTGAACGAGGCCGAATCCATCGCCATCAGGTTCTCGTTCTTGACCGCGTTGTAGAACAGCGCGGCGTTCAGGCCGAGGCGATTGTCCAGCCACTGGTTCTTGCTGCCGACCTCGAAGGTCCAGGAGCTGGCGTCGGCGTAGGGCTGGTCCGGCTTGCCGGACACCGCGTTGTTGGTGAAGTTGGGAAAGCCGCCGCTCTTGGCGCCGCGCGCGGCGCTGGCGTAGATCACGTTGGCCGGCGTCAGGTCGTAGCTGAGCGATACGCGGCCGGTGACCAGGTTGTAGCCCAGGTCATCGGACTGGCCGAAGGCGGCGACGTTGCCGGCAAAGCCATTGTTGCGGTATTGCGCGTCGTAGCGCTTGTTGTCGCGGGTGTAGCGCAGGCCGCCGGTGAGTTTGAGGCGCGGATCGCCGAACAGCGGCGTGGTGGCTTCGCCGAACAGCGCGTAGCTGCGGGTGCGCTGGCGGTTGTCGCGCCAGCCGTTGGTGGCGGGAAAGAACGGCGACTGGTAGTAGCTGCGCAGCCGGTAGTCGTCCTGGTAGTAGTTCAGGCCGGCGACCCACGACACCGGCGCCTGCGGCAGGCTGGCCAGGCGCAATTCCTGGTGGAAGGTGTTCTGGTTTTCGTCGTAGGTGCTGAAGTCGGTGGCCGGCACGAAGGCGCTGGCGGGCAGGCCGAACACCTTGGAAAAGGTCAGGGCCTCGGAGTTGTTGCTGAGCGAGTCGTAGCCGTAGTGGTTGAGCGCGGTGACGGACGTGGCCACCACCTGGGCGAAGCGGCGCTCGGCGGTGAGCGCGATGCCGGCGGTCTTGCGTTCCGTGTGGCCCTCGGGATCCAGCGCCACCACGGGATAGCCGCTGGTGTGGCGCAGCACGAAATTGGATGGGGTGTTGCGGTCGCGCTGGGCATAGGCCGCCAGCGTCAGGGTGGTATCGGCATTGGGGCGCGCCACCAGCGTGCCGCGCACCGATGGGGTGGACACGTCGCCCACCTCGCGCCCGGCCAGGTTGCGCACCTCGCCGTCCTGGCCGCTGTAGCCGATCGCCAGCCGGCCGGACAGCTTGTCGGCCACGATCGGACCCGAGATCGAGGCCCAGCCCCGCCGGTACTGGCGGCTGCCGGCTTCCATGCCGGCCTCCATTTCCAGGGTGTCGGCGGGCTTGCGCGTGATGATGTCGATGGCGCCGGCCTGCGCGTTGCGGCCGAACAGCGTGCCTTGCGGGCCGCGCAGCACCTCGACGCGCTCCACGTCCAGCAATTGCTGGTCGGCGGCGAACAGGGGCTGCGGCACGCCGTCGACATAGGCCACCACCGAGGTGTCGTCGCTGCCCAGGGGTTGCGCCATCGTGCCGATGCCGCGGATCGAGAGATGGGTCGAGCGGCCATCGCCGAGCGCGGAGTAGCCGACGTTGGGCGTCATGCGCAGCACGCTTTCGACGTTGGCGGTGCGCAGGTCCTGCAATTCGCCGCCGTCGAAGACGCTGACGCTGACCGGCACATTGATGAGGTTTTCCAGGCGCTTGCGCGCGGTGACGTAGATGGGCGGCAGTTCGGCGGTGGCCGGCGTGACCGCGACCGGCGCGGAATCGGCGGCTGCGGCCGGGGCGGCGGCGGCCGCGCCCAGCAGCAGGGCCAGCGCGCTGGCAATCGGAGTCAGGGGGGCGATGCGGGGCAAGGGCAGGGGCAGGAAGGGCATTTCACTCTCAGGGTGACGACGTGGGCTGCCGCACGGGCGGCACCTGCGGCAATTCTGTGCCACCAATGAGAATTGATGTCATTCAAGTGCTATGCGCGCGGCCGCCGCTGCTATGCCCGCGGCCAATCGCGGGGGAGGCGCTAGCCGCGCGACGGCGCCGCGCCGAAGCGGCGGCGGTAGGCGGTGGTGAAATTGGTGGGATGCCGGTAGCCGGCATAGAACGCCGCCTGCTTGACGCTCCAGCCTTCGTGCAGCAGCCCGCGGCGGGCGCGTTCCAGGCGCACCTGCCGCAGATATTCAAAGACCGGCGCGCCGACCGCCAGCGGGAATTTCTGCTTGAGGGTGGTGATGCTGACGCCGGCGTCGCGCGCCAGGTCGGCCAGGCGGTGGGGGTGGCCGGGCTCGGCCAGCAGGCGATCGCGCACCCGCAGCATGCGCTGGCGATCCAGGGGATGCAGGCGCGCGTCTTCGGCGGCGGGCGCGTCGTCCAGGCTCTGCAGGCCGCGAGCCAGCATTTCCAGCGCGCAGCTTTCCAGGAACAGGCGCGAGACCGCGCCGCCAGGCCGGGCCGCCAGCATGTCGGCCGCCAGCGCCCGCAGGCGTTCCGGCGCCGGCAGCGGCCGCACCTGGGTGCGGTGCAGGCAGGCCTGCACCTGCTCGGCCAGCGCCGCGTCGCCCAGCGAGTCGGGCGTGACCTGCACCACCAGGCATCGGCTGCGCTGGCCGGCGCGCTGGATTTCGGTCATGCGGGCCGCGTCGCGCACCGCCAGCACCGCGGCATGGGCGGCGCCGCGCTGCGGCCGCGCGGCCGGGCCGTGACGCCAGTCGAGCGCGGGGCCGTCCAGCATCGCGTAGACCGTGAGCGAGCGGTTCAGATCGGCGCTGCGCACGTGGTTGCGGGTCGCGAGCAGGTCACTGGCGCACAGGCGCAGGCCGCTGGCGGTGGTCGCCATCTGGATGCGGCCCTGGGCCACGACGCGCTGTTCCGCGGGCGTGTCCGGGCGATGCGCGGCCTCGACGCGGCCGTCATAGCCCCAGTCTGACGCGATGTCTCCGAAGCGGCGTTCGGTGCAAGGGGTGGCGGGGCGAGAGGCGTGATGCATGGGATAACCGCTGGCGCCAGCGGTCCTTTTATGAATAGGAATCAATCGCAATATAGTGTCATCCGGAATTGGCGGCAAGGCGTAATGTCGCGTTACCGAGGGTTTCGGCTGGCGCCGGTTGCCCGCAATACAGTGGTACTCCTTCCGGAGATTCCATGCTGACCCAGCGAGACCGCGTATCCCATCCCTGGACCGACACGCTGGCGCGACTCGAAGACGAGCGCGTCATGCTGCAGCGGATTGCCGCGGGCATGCCGTTGGCCGAGGTGCTGGGGCACATGCTGCACGCCATCGAGGCGCAATCGAGTGTCGAGCTGCGCGCGTCGATCGCGCTGGTCGATGAGTCCGGCCGCTTCCTGCGGCACGGCGCGGCGCCCAGCCTGCCGGCTGGGTTCAATGCCGCCGTCGACCATGCGCCGATCGGGCCCCAAATGGCGTCCTGGGGCACGGCCGCGTACTCCGGTTGCCCGGTGTACGTCGAGGACATTGCCAGCCATCCGGCCTGGGAGCCCTGGCGCGCGCAGGCGTTGGCGCAGGGCTTGAGGGCCTGCTGGTCCACGCCCATCAAGGCGCCCGACGGGCGTCTGCTGGGGGTGTTCTCGAACTACTACCTGTCGCCTCGGGGGCCATCGGCCGACGATATCGACGCGATCGCGGTGGTGACGCGCAGCGCCGCCCTGGCCATCGAGCGGCACTTGACCGAGACCGCGTTGCGCCGCAGCGGCGAACGTTGGCGCGCCATGTTCGAGGGCATGCAGGAGGCGTTCTTCCTGAGCGAAGCGCTGCGCGACGCCGATGGCCGCATCGTCGACTTTCGCTTCATCGAGGTCAACCCGGCGTTCGAGCGGCAGAGCGGCATGAAAGAAGGCGATACGCTGGGCCACACGCTGCGCGAGATGGTGCCCGGCGTGCCCGACCAGATCCTGGACACCTTCGCCCGCGTGGTCGAGACGGGCGAGCCGGCGCAGTTCGAATTCGCGGTGCCGGCGCCCCGGCAGGCGTGGTACGAGGCGCGCGCGCGGCGGGAAGGCGACAACCAGATGATGGCGCTGTTCCTGGACGTCACCGCGCGCAAGATCGCCGAAGCGGAGTTGTGGGAAGGCCAGCATCGCAAGACGTTCGTGCTGGGGCTGGGCGACCGCATGCGCGAGTTGCAGCAACAGGCGGCGATCGAGCAATTGGCGTGCGAAAGCCTGGGCCAGCACCTGGCGTTGGCACTGGTGGCGGTGGTGGACTGGCGCGCCGAGGATGCCGGCGCGGTCGTGTCGACCTGTTGGCGGCCGCAGCCGGACAACGGCGCCGCGGCCGGGGCCGACCTGGAGCCGGAATTGCTCGCCCAGGCGCTTGAGGCATTGTCCTGCGGCCGCACCGCCCTCCTGGAACCATTGTTGGCGCAGGCCAACGGCACCATCCTGCCGTCCGCGATTGTTGTGCCGATGGCGCGGTGGGGCCGCCAGGGCGGTGCGCTGGTGGTGCGGCCGGCGCCCGGATCCCGGCTCAAGCGCGGCGATGTGGCCTGCATCGAGGAACTGGCCGAGCGCTTGTGCGGCGCGGTCGAGCGCTCGCAATATGCGCGCATGCTGGAACAACGGGTCGAGCACGCGATCGCCGAACGCGATCGCATCTGGCGCCTGTCGCCCGAGTTGCTGGCGGTGATCGACGCGCAGGGGCGCTATGCGAGCGTCAACCCCGCGGTACGGAAGATCCTGGGCTGGACCCAGGAGCAGTTCCTGGCCCTGGGACTACGCCAGCAGATCCATCCGGATGACTACGAAGCCACCCGCCAAGCGCTGGCGCAGGCGCGGCAGGCCGAGGCGACGCAGGGCGTGCGGCACCTGGAAAACCGCGTCCTCAAGCGCGATGGCAGCTACGCCTGGATCACCTGGAGCATGTCGTGGGCGCAGGACAGCCTGTATATGGCTGGCCGCGACGATACCGGCTTGAAGACCCAGGCCGAGATGCTGCTGGAAACGGAGAACGCGTTGCGCCAGGCGCAGAAGATGGAAGCGGTGGGCCGGCTCACGGGCGGCATCGCGCATGACTTCAACAACATGCTGCAGGGGATCACCGGGGCGCTTTACCTGATCCAGCGCAAGCTGGCCGCGGGGGTGCCGGAACAGGCCGTGCGCTTTGTCAGCGTGGCCATGGACTCGGCCAACCGCGCGGCCCATCTGACGCAGCGCCTGCTGACGTTTTCGCGGCGCCAGCCGATCGACCCGCAGCCCTTTGCGGTGGCGTCCACCTTGCAGTCGATGGCCGACCTGTTCCACCGTTATACCGGCGAAGGCGTGTCGCTGGTCTTCGATCTGCAGGCGGAACTGTGGCCGGTGCGCTGCGACCGAAACCAGTTCGAGAACGCGTTGCTGAACCTGGTGATCAATGCCTGCGACGCCATGCCGGACGGCGGCGTCTTGACGGTGTCCGCGCTCAACACGCGCCTGGACGCGGCGTTCCTGCGCCCGTATGGCGGGGTGCAGGCGGGCGCGTTCGTCGAAGTGCGGGTGCAGGACGTGGGTTGCGGCATGACGCCCGACGTGCTGGCCCATGCCTTCGATCCGTTCTTCACCACCAAACCGCTGGGCGAGGGCACCGGGCTCGGGTTGTCGATGATCTACGGCTTTGCCAAGCAGGCGGGCGGCGTGGTGACCCTGGACAGCGAGGTGGGAGCGGGCACATCGGTGAGCATTTTCCTGCCGCGGTACGACGGCGCGGCCGTGCCGGCGGCGGCGGCGCTGCCGACGACCGGGCCGCTGGCCGGCTCGGCGCGTCCCGCGCTGGTGCTGTTGGTGGAGGACGACGCCAACGTGCGGGAAATGGTGCATGAAAGCCTGGCCGAGCTGGGCCTGAGGGTGCTGACGGCGCAAGACGGGGACAGCGGCCTCGAACAATTGCGGGCCCATGCCGATATCGACCTGCTGGTGACCGACGTCGGCCTGCCCGGCCTGAATGGCCGCCAGTTGGCCGACGCGGCGCGTGCCGCGCATCCCGGCCTGAAGGTGTTGCTGATGACCGGCTACGCCGAGAGCGCGGCGCGCGGGTCGGGCTTTCTCGACAGTGGGATGGAGCTGATCGTCAAGCCCTTCGCCCTGGACGCGCTGGCCACGCGGGTGCGGCGGATGCTGGAAACGGGCGCCGCCGCGCCCGCTGCCCTGTCCGAAGCGGGGGGGGGGGCGGGAGGTCGCCGCGCCGGTGACGGCGGGCGCGCACGAACGGGTTGCAAAGACCGGTAAATATTGCCGGCG
>NZ_CYTY01000038.1:0-24483 GCF_001298995.1 Achromobacter sp. 2789STDY5608615 | reverse complement strand
GGGGAGGGGGGCCGCCGGGCAAGCGGTGCGGGCATGGGGGTTGCTGTAGAGCAGGAACAACTGGAACAAAGGAGTGAACCCCATGAAAATCCGTGCGTTGACCTATGCCATCGTAGTGGCTGCCAGCCTGGGCGCCTCCGGCGCCGTCCTGGCCCAGTCGGCCAGTCCCACTACGCCTTCCTCCACGCCGAACGAAGGCACCGCGGTGCCGCCCAACCGGCCGGTGCCTCCGGGCCAGATGGCGCCCGCGCCGAACGCGGCGCCCAATACCCAGAGCATGCCGCCGAACGTCGACAAGCATGGCTCGTCGTCCTCGACCAAGCGCAGCGGCGAGATGCCCAACCGTTCCCGCGAGGCCAATGACAACGTGCCGCGCACGCCTGCCGGCGGCGCCGCGCCGCCTCCGGGCTACCCGAACACGGGCGGCAGCAAGTAACGTGGACCTGGCGCCGCGCGCGCCTGGCGCGCGCGGCGCACGTTCGCGACGGCAAGCCATCGTCCCGGACGGCGCGGCACATCGCGCATGAGGCGTATCGCCACGCCCCATGCGCGGTTTTTCGTGGCGCTGGGGAAAAATGGCTATGTCAATGCGCGCGCCGCAACTCGGCGGGGGGCAGGCGCAACTGGCCGCGATACTTGGACACGGTGCGCCGCGCGAGCACGATGCCGTTGGTGGCCAACTGCTGGGCCAGCGCAACATCGGACAGCGGCATGGCCGGATCCTCGGCCTCGATCAGTTCCTTGATCAGCGCGCGCACCGCGGCGGCCGAACAGGTGCCGCCGGAATCCGTGGGCAACTCGCGCGAGAAGAAATGGCGGAACTCGAATACGCCGCGCGGCGTGACCATGTATTTGCCGACGGTCGCGCGCGACACGGTCGATTCGTGCATGTCCAGGTCGTCGGCCACTTCCTTGAGCATCAAGGGGCGCAGCGCGACCTCGCCGTATTCGAAAAAGGTCTGCTGGCGCTTGACGATCGCCTCGGCCACGCGCTGGATGGTGGTGTAGCGCTGTTCGACATTGCGCACCAGCCAGCGCGCTTCCTGCAATTCCTGCGCCATGGGGCTGCGGTCGTCGAGCCGCGCGCGCCGGAACAGTTCGGCATAGACGTGATGCAGGCGGGCCTGCGGCATGGCGCCGCGATTGGGCAAGACGCGCCAGCGCGAACGCCACTTGTCGACGAACACGTCAGGCACCACGTACGCCGGCGCCTGGTCGTCGTAGCGGCGGCCGGGTTTGGGGTCGAGCGCGCGGATCAGCGCGCAGGCATCGCGCAGGGCGTCTTCGGAGCAGTTCAGCGCGCGCCGCAGGCCGGCGGCATCGTTCTTGGCCAGCCGGTCGATCTGCTCGCGCACGATGCGCAGCGCCAGCGCCCGCAGCGATGCCTCCAGGCCGGGGGCGGCCTCCAACTGCAGCGTCAGGCATCCCTGCAGGTCGCGCGCGCCCAGGCCCGGCGCATCCAGTTGCTGCACCAGGCGCAGCGCCGCCAGCCATTCGCTTTCCTCGGGCGGCGGGGTGAAGTCGGGGCTGAGCGCGCCGCAAAGGCCGGCCAGCGGGGTGCGCAGATAGCCGTCCTCGTCGAGCGCGTCGATGATGAATTCGGCCAATAGCCGGTCGCGCGGCCCAAGCCGGTAGTTGCCCAGATCGCGCGACAGCTTTTCTCGCATGGATACCGGCGCGCTGGCCCATTGGCTCAAATCGTGGTCTTCGCCATCGCCGCGGTGGGATGCGGGATAGTCGCCGGAGTACTCGGACGCCGTTGCCGGCGACTCGGGCGGCGCATCTTCGCCCTGGCCGGGGACAGGCTCCTCGGTGACGCCGGGGGCGGACGGCGAGGCCTGCGCGGCGTCACGGCCGGCGGGGGCCGGGTCCGGCGCTTGCTCTTCCGCTTCCTCGAGAAAGGGGTTGGTGGCCAGCGCCAGCTCGACCGCTGTGGTGAATTCCAGCGCCGACATCTGGAGCAGTTTGACCGACTGCTGCAGCCGGGGGGCCAGGGTCATCTGCTGGCGCAGCCGCAATTCTTGCATCGGGTGTCCCAAGGGGCTCTCCTGCAGCGGCCGCCGGAACGGCGGCACATTCTTGGATTCATGCAAGAACCATGCCAACCCCTGCGCGTGGCGGCGGGACCGGCGCCACGGCGGGCGCCTGCCTGACGGGATTACAAGCAGACGGTAAATATTGCGCGCGGCCGGCGCCGGGGGGGGCGCTCGGGCAAGGGGGCTTGCGCGCCCGGCAGCGAGGCGGGTTTCAGGGCCGCGAGGGGGCGCCGGGGTCCTTCTCGTAGACGTCCAGACGGTTGTAGAGCGTCTTCAGGCTGACGCCGAGGGTCTCCGCCGCCAGCCGCTTGTCGCCGCCGTGATGGGCCAGGGTGGCCAGGATGAAGTCGCGCTGCGCATTGCCGAGCGCCGTGCCCACCGGGAAGTTCAGGCTGCCATCCTTGAATTCGGCGTGCGGCGCGGCGCGCGGGCGCGGCAATTCGGTGTCCAGTTCATCGTCGCCGAGAATGTAGGCGCGTTGCACCGCATTACGCAGCTCGCGCACATTGCCGGGCCAGTCGTGGCGGCCGATGGCCTGCAGCATGCGCGTCGAGAAGGTCTTGCGGGTGCCGTGCTGCCGGTTCAGTTGGTCCAGGAACTGCCGCGCCAGGATCGCCGCATCGCCGTCGCGCTCGCGCAGCGGCGGCACGCGCAGCGGAATCACCAGCAGGCGGTGGAGAAAGTCCTGCCGCAATCGGCCGTCGGCCACCGAGGCGGCCGGGTCGCGGTTGCTGGCGCACAGGATGCGCGCGCTGGCCCGCAGCAGATCGGTACCGCCGACCTGCTGGTAGGTGCCGGTCTCCAGCACCCGCAGGAAATGCACCTGCATGTCGGGCGGCATTTCGGTGACCTCGTCCAGGAACAGCGTGCCGCCGCTGGCCGATTCGAAGTACCCCGCGTTCTGAGCCACCGCGCCGGTGAAACTGCCCTTTTCGTGACCAAATAATTCGGCGTGCGCGAGCGAGCCGCTGATGGCGCCGCAATTGACCGCCACAAAGGGCTGTCCACGGCGAGCGCTGGCCTCGTGGATGGCGCGCGCCACCACTTCCTTGCCTGCGCCGCTTTCTCCCACGATGAAGACGCTGGCGTCGGTTTCGGCCGCCAGGCGCACCTGGGTGGCCAGCTTCTGCATGATGGGGGACAAGCCGGTGACATTCATATGCGGCCATGGTAGAGGTCGGACGCCTGCCTGGATGCGACCAGTTGCAAGTAATCGAAAATGTTGGTGGATCACATCGAATATTTGCGCCAAACCGGGCCGGCTTGGCTATGCTCGACAGTGGTCGCACAGGCAGCGGGCGCCGTTGCCCGCGTCGTGGCTCCAGGAGACGCAATGCCCCATCTGCTGATCGTCGACGATGACGATGCCATCCGTGAAACCCTGGCCGAATTGGGCCGTGACAGCGGGTTCACGGTGGCGCTGGCTGCCAGCGTGAAAGACGCGCTGATCCAGCTCGAGCGGCAGGCGCCCGATCTGGTGCTGACCGATGTGAGGCTGCCCGAGGGCAGTGGCATGGACATTTTCAAGAACGTCGCGGCGGCCAGCGCCGAAGTGGTGGTGATGACGGGCCATGGCACCGTGGACAACGCGGTCCAGGCCCTGCGCCTGGGCGCCACCGATTACCTGGTCAAGCCGATCTGCATGGATCGCCTGAATGGCATCCTGGCGCGCATCATGCTCAATGCCGGCGGCGAATTGCCGGGCGTGCCGTTCGAAGCGCCGGGGCGCTTCGGCAAGATGTATGGCAGTTCGGCCGTGATGCGCGAACTGTACCGCCAGATCGGCCGGGTCGCGCCCACCGGCGTCACGGTGCTGCTGGTCGGTGAAAGCGGCACCGGCAAGGAGTTGGCCGCCCATGCCATCCACGAATTGAGTTCGCGCCGCCAGCGGCCCTTCATCGCGGTCAACTGCGGCGCGATTTCGCCCCACCTGATAGAAAGCGAGATGTTCGGTCACGAGCGCGGCAGCTTCACCGGCGCGGACCGCCAGCACAAAGGCTATTTCGAGCGCGCCGATGGCGGCACGCTGTTCCTGGACGAGGTCACCGAAATGCCGCTCGACCTGCAGGTGAAATTGCTGCGGGTGCTCGAGACCGGCCAGTTCATGCGGGTCGGCACCAATCGCGAGATCGGCTGCGACATCCGCATCGTCGCCGCCACCAACCGCAATCCGGAGCAGGCAGTGCAGGAAGGCAAGCTGCGCGAAGACCTGTACTACCGGCTGAACGTGTTCCCGCTGGAACTGCCGCCGCTGCGCGAACGCGGCGAGGACATCCTTTTCCTGGCCGAACGTTTCCTGCTGGCGCAGAACGAAGAGACCGGCCGCGCCAAGGTGTTTTCGACGCGCGCGGCGGCCGCCTTGTCACAATACGAATGGCCCGGCAACGTGCGCGAGTTGAAGAATTTCGTGCGTCGGGCCTTCATCATGGCCGAGGGCGACGAACTGGATACCGATCTGCTCGCACCCCAGGTGTCGCCCAGCGGCGACCTGGCGGGCGGGCAGGTCAGCGTGCCGGTCGGCGAGACCTTGGCCGAGGCCGACCGCCGCCTGATCCTGGCCACGCTGGAACGCTGCAAGGGTGTCAAGAAGCAGGCCGCGGCCGTGCTGGGCATCAGCCCCAAGACGCTCTACAACCGGCTCGAGGAGTATGCCGCGGCGGGCTATGCGCTGCCCGGAGAGGGATCGCCAGGCAGCGAGTGACGCGCCGCGCCGGCGCGGCGTCACTTGCCGTAGCGCGTTTTCAGGTCCGCCATGCAGGTGTCCTTGGCGTTGCCGGACAGCGCGTCGCATTTCTCCTTGCCCACCTTGTAGTCGGCATCGTTGCGCGTCTTGGCGGCGTCATGGTTGGCTTCGGCCTTTTCCTTGCCGGCCTTGGCATCTGCGCGGGCCTTGTCGCGGGTGGCTTCGGCCTGTTGTTGGCAGACGTCCTTCTGGTTGCCCTTCATCCCGTCGCATTGCTTTTTGTCCATTTTGTATTGGTTGTCGATCTGTTCGTTACTGCGCACTGGCGTCGAAGCGCCCGCCGCGGTCTGCGCGAAAACAGGCGCGGCCAACGCGGACAGGCACAGAGCGGCGGCGGGGACAAGCGTCAGGGACAGGCGGATCTTGGACAGATTCATGGATGACTCCTTGGAGTGGCGGTGGCCGGGGGATGGCCGCCAGCCGTCCTCCGAGCAAGTGGCGTGCCCGTCGCGGCTCGGGCACGCGGGTTGCGTCAGCCCGGGGCGAGGGCGCCGGCCTCCCGGCGCCGCGCTTCAGGAGACCGATATGAGCAAGCCCGACAACGGCAAGACCGGCAAGGCCAACACCGCGCAAAGCGATACCGACGCGGCGCATCGCAGCGGCCAGTTCGGCGCCGACGAACCCGGCCGCGAGGCGGCGCCGAAGCCCGAGCGCGGCGCCGACAAGCGTCCGCATCCCAACGGACCGGAATACGAGGAAGGCGGGCAGTATCCCGGCACCCGCAAGCCCGGCGCGCAGCGCTGAGGCGCGGGGTCAGCGCTCCTCGGCGGCCAGCCGGAACAGCAGCACCACGCAGTGCAGCGCGGCCAGCCCCACCAGGCCATAGGCGACGCGGCCGGCCATCGGCCACGGCAGCAGGCGCGCGAAGGCATCGAGATTGACCGCCGCGATCAGCCCGCTGTTCAGGCCGCCGGCCACCAGGACGACCAGCGCCACCCAATCCATCGGCCGCAGGCCGGTCGCGCCGTCCGTCTGCCGCAGCGTGACGTCGCCGTCCGCGGCCAAGGCAAGCTCGTCATCGTCGCCATAGCTGTGCATGCGTCCCTCTCGTGCCGGTGGCCGTGGCATGCGCCGCCGGCGATGTTGCCGCGCGTCGCGGCGTCAGGCGGCGTGCTCAGCAAATGGCGTGCCGCGCGCGCGGGCGGGCATGGCAGTTGCTGCCCGCAGGTATGGCCGATGGCGGGCCAAGCTGATAGGAGATTGCCATGTCCCTGATCGTTGCCGCACGCTTCCAGACGTTCGACGAAGCCAGCGAGGCCGCGCGGCGCCTGCGCCTCGAAGGATTCCCCGAAGACGACTTCCATACCTTCTACATCAACACCGCCGGCGAGCATGCGCGCTATCCGCTGGGCGGCGACAGGGCCGCGGACCCGGATGCGCGCGGCGCTCACCTGGGCGCGCTGGCGGGCGCTTCGGCGCTGGGCCTGCTGTTCGCCCTGGCGGGCGGCCTGGCCGCGGTCTGGTCGGGCGCGGCGACGCTGGTGGTGGTGGCGGCGGCCGGCGCCGGCGCCTATCTCGGGGCCTTGGGCGGCGCGTTGTGGGTGACCGGCAAAAGCCGGCGCCGCACCGCCGTGACGACGCCGCAGGGGCATCCCACGGTGCGGCAGGCCGGGGTCATGCTGGCGTTGCCGGTGGCGCCGGAGCGCGAGCAGGCGGCGCGGCGCGTTCTGCGCGAGGCAGGCGGCCATGACATCGAACGCGCCCACGGGCGCTGGCTGGAGGGCAAGTGGGAAGACTTCGACCCGCTCGAGCCGCCGCGCCACGTCGAAGCGCCCACCGTCACGCAATGAGCCGCCGCGCCGGGCCGGGCGACAGGCTCCGGGCGTGGCAAGGAGACGGAAATGAAACCGAGAATCCTGCTGCAAGCCGCGTTGGCGGCATGTCTGTTCGTTCTGCTGGCCGCGCCGCTGGCGGCCCGCGCCGCGCCGTTGACGCCGGCCGACAGCCATTTCCTGCAGGCGGCCGCGGCGGCCGGCGCGTTGCAGATGCAGGCGGCCCGGTTGGCCGGCGAGCGCGCCTCCAGCACCGAGGTGCGCGCCTTCGCGGACAAGATGCAGACGCGTTATCAAGCCTTGGATGCCGACCTGCGGCAACTGGCCCGCGACAAGCAGCTGACACTGCCGACCAAGGCCGAACCGTCCGACCAGCGCGCGCTGCAGGCGTTGGCCGACAAGCGCGGCGCGGCGTTCGACGCGCTTTATGTCGATCAGGTGGCGCTGCAGGCGCACGAGAAGGCGGAGCGGCTGTACCGCACTGCGGCTGGCCGGCAAGGGGGCGACGCGCAGGTGCGAGAGTTCGCCGTCCGCAACCAATCGGTGCCGGCCGACTTCCTGACGTTGGCGCGCGCGCTCAAACGAGATCCGGCGACGGACGCCGGGCAGGGCGGGCCGCCCGCCGGCCGCGGCGAACCCGCGCCGGTGTCGCCGGCCGAGCGCACCGCGCCGGCCTCGGTGGCGCCGCAGTAACGCGCCAATGCGGCGGCGCCGGGCAGGGCGGGCGCCGCGGCGCTCAGTCGCCCGCGCTGCCGGTGATCGGCAGCACGATCCCGGTGATGTAGCTGGCGCAGCACGGCGCGGCCAGGAACACGTAGGCAGGAGAGATCTCTTCGGGCTGGGCCGGCCGGCCCAGGTCCGTGTCCTTGCCGAAGGACTTGATCTGCTCGGCGTCGCGGTCCGCGGGATTCAGCGGGGTCCAGACCGGGCCGGGCGCCACCGCATTGACGCGAATGCCCTTGTCGGCCAGATTGGCCGCCAGCGAACGGGTGAATGCATGGATGGCGCCCTTGCTGGCGGAATAATCGAGCAGCCCGGCGCTGCCGCGCAGGCCGGTGACGGAACCCGTGTTGATGATGCTGGCGCCCGCCCGCAAATGCGGCAGCGCGGCGCGGGCCATGTAGAAATAACCATGGATGTTGGTGCGCAGGGTCTTGTCCCATTTCTCGTCGCTGATGGCCTCCAGCCCGTCGTCATGGTCCTGGAACGCGGCGTTGTTGACCAGCACGTCGAGCCGGCCGAAGGCCTGCGCCGCCTGCGCCACGGCCTGGTTGCAGAAAGCCGATTCGCGCACGTCGCCGGCGATCAGCAGGCAGCGGCGGCCTTCGGCCTCGACCGCGCGCCGGGTTTCGCGCGCGTCGTCGTGTTCGTTCAGATAGATGATGGCGATGTCGGCGCCTTCGCGCGCGAACAGCACGCTCACCGCGCGGCCGATGCCGGAATCGCCGCCGGTGACGATGGTGGCCATGCCGGCCAGTTTGCCGCTGCCCTGGTAGTCGGGCGCCAGGTATTGCGGGGCCAAGGCCATTTCGCCTTCCCTGCCGGGCTTGGACAGGTGCTGCCCGGGCATGGGGGGGACGGGATGAGGCCGGCTGCCGGTATTGCTGGGTGTGGACATGCGGATCTCCCTGAATGATGGTGGGACGCCGTGGCGTCATCGGGAGGATCGAGCAAATGGTGTTCCCGCGGGCGCGGCCCGGCCCGGCCGCACCCGCCGCCGCCGGGCCCTGGGCGGCGTTATTGCCGGCCGACGATCACGCCGAACAGGAATGCCGCGCCGGCCACCAGGCCGATGGCCTGCCAGGGGCGGGCGTGGATGTATTCCTCGGTGCAATCAATGGTCTCGCGCACCATGTCCTGGGCGCTGTCGGAGGCATCGCGCAGGCTGTGGCGGGTGTCGCGCAATTGCTCGGCAAGGCGTGCCTTGAGCGCTTCCAGGTCAGTGCTGGTGGCGTCGCTCAAGGTGGCTTCCAGCTCGTCGATCCAGCTTTCCGGATGGCGCCTGCGACGGCGGGCGGCGCGGTCGTCGGGGCCGTTCTCGGGGAAGTCCGAGGGGACGGGAGTGTGGTTGTTGGCCATGAATAGCTCCTGCTGTTAGCGTTGGCGAAGGCATGGCCGCGGTCCGCTGCGGGCGCGGCGCATACAAGGAAGGTGGCACGGATCAGCGCCTGCCGGGGTCTTGCATTGCATCTCGTTGTGAATGTTCGTTTTACCCACGAACTTGCATCCCTGCGCGCGTTGCCACATCCGCTTGCAATTTGGGCAGGGGCGGGACGGCGTGCCGACCCGGCCGGCCTGACCGGCCGCGTTCAGGCATCGCCCAGAAAGGCCAGCAGCCGGCGTTCGTCGGCGTTGAGCCCGCGGGCCCCCGTCGGCGCGGCCGTCCGTGGCGGCAGGCGCCCGGCCAGATAGGACTCGATGATCGCGGGATGCACGTAGCAGGCGCGGCATACCGCAGGCGTATTCGCCAGCCGCTGTGAGACCTGCCGGATGACCTCCACCACTTCCTGCCGGGCCTGCCGTTCGTCTTGGCGGGGGCGCGCCTGCAAGGCCGCGTAGGCCAGCACCGACCCAGCCCAGGTGCGATAGTGCTTGGCGGTGAAATCGGCGGCCCCGGCTTCGCGCAGATAGGCGTTGACCGCCTCCGAGTCGATCGCATGGGCCTCGCCGGCCTCATCCAGATACTGAAACAGCTGCTGTCCGGGAATATCCAGGCAGCGTTTGATGATGCGCGCGATGCGGCGGTCCTTGACGGTGACGTCGTGCGCCACGCCGCTCTTGCCGCGAAAACGCAGGCGCAGGCGGTCGCCGCTGACACGCGTGTGGCGCCGCGTCAGCGTAGTCAGCCCATAGGAGCGGTTGGCGCGGGCGTATTCGCGCGCGCCGATGCGGATCAGCGTGTCTTCCAGCAGACGCACCACCACCGCGATCACTTTGGCGCGCGGCAGGCCGGACGCCTGCAAGTCGCGCGCCACCTGGCGCCGGATGCGCGGCAGTTGCGCGCCGAACGAACTCAGGCTCTGATACTTGTCGGCATCGCGCAACTGCGCCCAGGCGGCGTGGTAGCGGTATTGCTTGCGGCCACGGGCATCGCGCCCGGTGGCCTGCAGATGGCCTTGGGCATGCGGGCAGATCCACACGTCCTCATAGGCCGGCGGGATCGCCAGCGCGCGGATGCGGGCCAATTCGGTTGCGTCGGTGATGCGTCTGTCGACGGTGTCGAGGTAGTGGAAGGTCGTGCCATTGACCCGCACCCGACGGTAGCCGGGGCCGGTGTCATCCATGTACACGAGTTCGTCGTTGGCGGGGCGGGCCGCCGGCGCCCGGCTGCGGTTTGCCATGTCCTCTCCTGCGCGTCGCCGCTGCGCCGAGCAAGTGGCGTGCCCGCCGCGCGCGGCGGGCGGCGGTCCCCGGGCACGCCACTTGCTGCATGGCGTGCTGCAACCAGGGAGCATTGCATGACGCATTCATTACAGGACTTCAACGTGGCCATTCTGGTGACAGATGGCTTCGAACAAGTGGGGCTAACCGATCCGCGCGACGCGCTGCAGCAGCAGGGCGCGCGCACGGTGGTCGTTTCGGCGCGGCGCGGGCCGGTGCAGGGCATGCGCCACAACGACAAGGGCGATAGGGTCGAGGCGGACCTGACCTTCGCCGAGGCGAATCCGGCGTCGTTTGACGCGGTGCTGCTGCCTGGCGGCGTGATCAATGCCGACGAGATCCGGCTGCATTCGCAGGCGCGCGCATTCGTGCAGGCCATGCACGAGGCCGGCAAGCCGCTGGCGGTGATCTGCCACGGTGCCTGGCTGCTGATATCGGCGGGACTGGTCAAGGATCGCAAACTGACCAGTTGGCCATCGCTGGCCGATGACCTGCGCAATGCCGGCGCGCGGTGGGTGGACGAGGAAGTGGTGGTGGACGGCCGCTGGATCAGCAGCCGCAAGCCGGACGACATCCCCGCGTTCAACCGGCAGTTGTTGCGCGTTTTCGCGCTGGCGCGCCATTGATGCCGGCGTGGCGCGAGCAGGAGCGCGGCCTGGAATGGTCCGGCCGCGCAGCAGGTTGCGTCTTCAAGGAGAACGCCATGTCAGACCTTCTGTATTTGCATGTCCCGCCCAAGCCGGACCCCATTCCGCCCGGTTCGCCGCCCGGCGACCTGCCGGTGGACCCGGATACCGACGAGCCGGAAGTGGACCTGCCGCCGCTCGAGCCGCCGTCGCCGCGCGGCAAGCGGACGACCCTTCACTGAGCGCCGCGACGCTCGCCCCAGCCACCAAGAACAACTCCCGGAGTCATCATGTCCACCATCCTGTTGATCATCCTGATCCTTTTGCTCGTCGGTGCGGTGCCCGCCTGGCCGTACAGCCGCGGTTGGGGCTATTACCCCAGCGGCCTGCTCGGCATTGTGCTGATCGTGCTGATCGTATTGTTGCTGACAGGCCGCTTGTAGCGCCTCGGCGCCCGATCCGGGCCCGGCCCGTTCAGGCGCGCCGCGCCGCCCGCGCGCGCGCCTGCGCGGCCTGCCGGCCGCGGTGCTGCAGCCGGCGGCGGCTGATCCAGATGACCAGCCCGGTGACGAAGAACAGCAGGGGCAGCAGGCCCAGGAAGGCGGTCAGGACGCGGGTCGGCAGGCCATAGAGGCTGCCGGAATGCAGCGGGAACATCACCGCCAGGAAACGCTGGGCGGCCGTGCCCGATATCGGATCGGCGCGCGACAGCAGATCGCCGCCGCGCATCGCGATGAACATGCGCAAGGTGCCGACCGGCTGCCAGTCGTCGGCGCGGCGCACCCGCGCCTGGTAGACGCCGCGCGCGGGGTCGCGCCGCAGCATGACCAGCGTGGCGTCCGGCGGCGCCAGCGCGCGCGCCCTGGCGGCGGCGCCATCCCAACCGATCTCCGCTTCGCCCGCGGCCAGCGGCGCCTGCGGGGCGGCGCGCGTCTCGGGCGGCACCGTCGCCACGCTGGCGACCAGTTGGCGGCCCAGTTGCGGCAATCCCATGAAGAAGCCGCTGCCGGCCACCACCAGCAGGAACAGCGCCGCGACCAGCCCCGCGGCGCGATGCAGCTCGTAGCTGGTGCGGAAGGCGCCGACGCCGCGCGTCACCGTGACCGAGCGGCGCCAGTGTCCCGGCCGCGGCCAGGCCAGGTAGAGGCCGGCCAGCAGCAGCGCCACCCAGACGACGGCGAGCCAGCCCAGCACTTCGCGGCCGGTCTTGCCTTGCAGCAGGGTCATGTGCCAGCGCAACAGCAGCGGCATCAGGTGGGCGCGGTCCAGCGTGACGGCGTCGCGGTCGCGGCTGGCCAGCAGCTGGCCGGAGCAGGCGTCCACGCCGGCCTCATTGGCGGCGGTCGAGGCATGCTTGAATTGCACCCGGTAGCTGTCGGCCGGCGCCTGGGGCAGGGTGATGGCGGCGATCGCGGCGCCGGGCCAGGCTTGCTCGACCGCGCGGGCGGCAACCGAGGGCGGCAACGGCGCGGCGCAGACGCCCGCCGTGTTGCGCAGCATGGCAGCGTTCAGCCAGCCGTCAAGCTCGTGGTCGAAGGCCAGCAGGCTGCCGCTCAGGCCCGCCAGCACCAGCACGCTGCCGAGGATCAATCCCGTCCAGCGGTGCAGGAATGACAGGGCGGAGCGCAGGGGCTTGCGAAGCTTGGCTTTCATGTGGCGTTCAATGACGGCAGCGGCGGGTGGCGCGCAATTGTACCGAGGCGTAATATCTGGCGGCGCTTTTTTGGCGCCATTCCAGTCTCACCGCCTCCGACCCGTAGCGACATGAAGATCCCCCTGTTGATTTTGATTGAAAGCGCGCACGATTTCCTGCCGGTCATCGAAGACCGCGGCTTTCGCTGCATTCTTGCCACCACGCCCGAGAAGCGGGCCCAGGCCATCCGCGACCACGCTGACGAGATCCGCGTGGTGCTGACCCGCGGCGCCACCGGTTTTTACGCCGAGGAAATGGCCGCGCTGCCCAAGCTCGAGCTGATCTGTTCGCTGGGCGTCGGGTTCGAGAACATCGATGTGGCCGCCGCCCGCGCGCGCGGCCTGCAGGTGACGCACGGCCCCGGCGCCAACGCCACCTCGGTGGCCGATCACGCCATGGCGCTGCTGCTGGGCGCCGCCCGTCACCTGCCGCAGGCCGACGCCTGGGTGCGCCAGGGGCATTGGAATGGCTTCATGGGGCCGCAGGTATCGGGCAAGCGCCTGGGCATCGTGGGACTGGGCACCATCGGCCTGGAGATCGCCAGGCGCGGCGCCAATGGCTTCGGCATGACGGTCGGCTACTACAACCGGCGGCCGCGTCCCGAGACCGGCTACGCCTATTACGACAGCCCGCGCGCGCTGGCCGAGGCCAGCGACTTCCTGGTGGTGGCCACGCCGGGCGGCGCCGATACGCGGCACCTGGTGAACGCCGCCGTGCTCGACGCGCTCGGGCCGCAAGGCTATCTGGTGAACATCGCGCGCGGCAGCGTGGTCGATACCGAGGCGCTGATCGCGGCGCTGGCCGAACGCCGCATCGCCGGCGCCGGGCTGGACGTGGTCGAAGGCGAACCGGTGGTGCCGCCGGCGCTGCTGAAGCTGGACAACGTGGTGCTGACCCCGCACAGCGCGGGGCGTTCGCCGGAAGCGGTGTCGGCGACGGTGGCGCTGTTCCTGGAGAACGCCACCGCGCACTTCGCCGGCAAGCCGGTGCTGACGCCGGTGCCGCAGGGCTGAGGCGCCGCCGGCGTCAAGCGGAGGTCAGTGCGAGAACATGATCGGCACGGTCATGCTCCTGAGGATCGACGCCGTGGCGCCGCCCATCGCCCATTCGCGGAACTTGCTGTGGCCGTAGGCGCCCATCACGATCAGGTCGGCGCTGTAGTCGGCCGCCGCGTTCAGGATGGTGCTGCCCACGCCGACGCCCTTGATGTCGCGGCGCACGTGGTCCGGCGCCGGCATGCCCTGGGCGATGCAATAGGTGGCCAGGTCCTCGAACGGCACGGCCTCGTCGTCGCGGGTGGCGGCGCCTTCGTCCATGGTCAGCACCACCAGGTGCGAGGCCAGGCGCAGCAGCGGCGCGGCGTCCGCCAGCGCGCGGGCGGCTTCGCGGCTGCCGTCCCAGCAGTACAGCACGCGTTCGCCGACCACCGGGAAATCGCCGCTGGACGGCACCACCAGCACCGGCCGGCCGGCGCTCAGCAGGGTCTGTTCGACGAATTCATTCTCGTGCACGGCCTCGACGTCCTCGCGGTTCTGCTGGCTGACCACCAGCAGGTCGCTGGTGCGGCCCAGCCGCGCCATGCTGGCGCTGGGCGAGCTGGCGCCGGCGCGCACCGCGGCCGGCACGTCGGCCGCGGCCACGGTTTCCAGGAAGGCGTTCTGCACCGCGCCGCGGTTCTGCGCCTGCAGGTCGCGCATCACGTTGAGCGTTTTCGACATCATCACGGACTCGCCGTAGTAGTACTGCGGCGGGGCCGAACTGGCATAGATGCCGACCAGTTCGGCCTGGTGGCGCCTGGCCAGGGCCAGCGCCACGCGGGTGCGGCGGGGGCAATCGAATCCGTGGTCCAGGTGGACGGAAATGCGGCGATACATGGCGGCCTCCTTTTGAGCGCGGTAGGCCTCCATCGTTGCGCGTTCCGGGCATTCCGCCCTTGATGCGCGTCAAGCGCCCCGCAGTTTGGCGGGGTTGCCGCAAGCGGCCGCGGGCAGCGGGCGTGTCAGGTCTGTTGCACGCGGTCGCGCAATTGCCGCACCTGCCGCGCCTGCTGGGCGATGCGGTCGAGCGGACCGGCCAATGCCGGCGCGGCGGCGTTGACGGCGGCCGGCACCGCCAGTTGGCGCAGTTCGACCACCGGGGCCGGTTCCTGCGGATGCAGGGCGTGCGCCAGCGCCAGTCCGTAGTCGCGCAGGGCCGGCGCGGCCGCGCTGTCCGGCGCCAGCGCCGGCTGGATCTCAAGCACGGTGCCGGCGGCGGTGACGCGGCGCATCGCGTTCAGCAGGTTGACCGCGGTGTCCACCTTGCGGTCGCGGTGCACGGGGTTCTGCTGCAGCCGCTGCAATGCCGCCTCGGCGTTGTCGGCGGCCAGGCAGGCCTGGCGGCGCAGGCCGACGATGTCGGCGGAGGCGGCCGCGCCGCTCTTGTCGGCCGTCAGGGCCCGCGCATAGTCGGCATGGCGTTCCAGCGCGCGGGTGAGCGCGCCGGCCAGCTGGCGCGGTTCCTTTTCCGGCCACACCAGGAAGCCCACCAGCAGGGCCAGCACGCCGCCCAGCACGCTGTTGAAGGCGCGCAGGGCCGCCAGCATCGGCTCGTAGATGTCCGGCTGCTGGATATGGCTGACCAGCACGAACTGCGAGGTCAGGAAAAAGGTGAACAGCGCATAGTGGATGGTGCGGGCCGCGAACGTGCCCAGCGCGATCGGCAGCACCGCCAGCGCCACCGACAGCGGCGTGCTCAGCAGCAGGCCCAGCAGCGAGGCGCCGACGGCGCCGGCCACGCTGCCGATCACGCGCTCGACGGTGCGCTGCCAGGTGGTGGCGAAATAGGGCTGCAGGATGAACACCAGCGTCAACGACATCCAGTAGCCATGGTTGACGGCGAAGGTCTTGGACAGCGCCACCGCGATGGTGGCGCCGATGCCCACGCGCAGGGCGTGGCGAAAGGCATCCGACTCGAACCGCAGGTTCTGCCGCAGGCTGCGCCAGGCCTGCCGCGCCGGCGAATCGGCGCGCGCGGCCAGGGCCGGCGCGGCGGGCGCGCCATCCTGGTCGAACAGCGCCTGCATGATCGCCTGGGCGGTCTGCTGCAGGCGGTCCAGCACCGGCACCATGGTCGCCAGGTCGGGCGCGTAGGCCATGGCGGCGCCGCGCAGTTCGTGCAGGCCGGCGCCGAAATGCGCCAGCCGCTCGCGCAGGCAGTCGGCCTGCCTGGCGTCGCTGACGTCCGAGGTGCTGGCGATGGCGTTGGCGACGCTGGCGTAGCGATGAAAGGCGTGTGACAGGTTGGCGCCGGCCGAGCGGCCGAGCCAGCGCGGGGCGTTCGATTCCAGCAGATCGGCCGCGGCCACCAGGGCGATGAAGCTGTCTTCGGCGCTATCGAGCAAATAGAACAATTGCTGCGCGCGGGCCTGGCGCGAGGGCCGCGCGTCCTGCACCTCGCGGATGCGCACGCGGGCCGCCTCGAGCGCCGCGCGCATGCCGCTGCGCTGGGGACGGGTGACCGCGCTCCAGGCCTGCGGGCCGGCGGCGGGCGCCAGGCCCGAATACATGCGCGCCAGCGCATCGGCGAAATCGGCCAGGCCGCGATAGCAATGCGCCACCGCGTGGGTCGCGTCCTTCCAGGGACGGCGGCGCCACACCAGCGCGGTCATCAGGATGGCCCAGAGCGCCCCGGCGACGAAGAACAGGGTGTACGACAGGCTGGCCGCGAGCGTCGGCGCCGGCAGCTCGGCCGCCACCACGAAGCCGGCCGACAGCAGCGTGCCGACGATGGCCGCCGCCGGGCCCAGCACGCGCAGCAGGCCGCCGAAGGTGCAGCAGACGAAGGTCAGCGGCAGCAGCAGCCACAGCGTGTGCGCGCTGGCGCTGGCCAGGAAGCAGAACAGCGCGCCGATCAGGCCCAGCGCCAGCATCGACGCGGCGCGTTGGCGCAGCGGACCGCCCGGGTCGCCGAAGCAGGCCCAGAAGGCGGCGATGGCGGTCCAGCCCAGGCGCGGCTCGTGCGCCAGCACGGCCAGGATGACGGGCGCGGCGCTGATGGCCGCGGCTTGCAGGGCGTCCAGCCAGAGGACGTGGCGCAGGGAAACGCGCCAGCGGGAGAGCAGGGTAGTCACGCGAAAACCGGGTGGAAAATGAGGCCGGAGCGGCGGAAAAGTCGCAACGCTACCATGTCGACAAGGACAAAGAGCAGTGATTCATCGGAGCGTCCAAATATTGCGGTTTTCATGAATCTGAATGGCCTGAATACCACTGGTTACACATGTGTGACTTTGGTGCCGCAGCGGTGCAAAATACTCTGGAGTAAATGCGCAAAATCGCATAAAAAAACATTGGCGATCGAATACGCTGGGTAGTACACAAGGCAGTAAGAAGCAAGGTAGCAAGATATTCCTGCAGGCCGACTGTGAATACTCATGTCCAATGTGCCCCGCTCTGCGCCCGGACAGCGCAGGCCGTACTCCGGGGACTTAAGGAGCGAACATGACGCCAACTCACGAGGCTTCCACAAGCTCGGTGGTGAGCGACGACGAAGTCGCCGCCATGATTACCGGCAAAGAAGGATTGCGGGTGCTGCTGCAGCCGCAAGTCGACCTGTTGACCGGCCGCATCGTGTCGGCCGAGGCGCTGGCGCGCTGGCAGCATCCCCAGCTGGGCGTCGTCATGCCCGCTGAATTCATTCCCGCCGTCAACCGGCTCGGGCTGGACCGGATCCTGTTCGAGCGCGTGGCGCAGCGCGTAATCGACATGTTGCAGAGCATGCGCCGCACCGGCATGGCGATTCCCATCGCCATCAACGCGCCGGCCTCGACCCTGTCCGACGAACGCGCGGTCGAATTCCTGCTGGATCGTATCCACGTGGCCGAACTGCCGGCGTCGCTGCTGCGCGTCGAACTCACGGAAGACCAGCCCATCAAGGAGCTGGAAGCCTTGCGCGCCACGCTGGAACGGCTGGAGCAGGCCGGCTGCGAGGTCAGCCTGGACGATTTCGGCACCGGCCACGCCTCGTTGAAGCTGCTGTCGGCCATTCCCTTGTCCGAGGTCAAGATCGACCAGTATTTCGTGACCCGCATGCGCCGCAGCGCGGTCGCCTTCGAGGTGCTGCGCACCGCCGCCGAGCTGGCCACCCGGATGGGCTGGCGGGTGGTGGCCGAGGGGGTCGAGAACGTGGCCGACGTGCCGGCGCTGCGCGCCGCCGGCTGCCGCTATGGCCAGGGCTACGCGCTGGGCCGGCCGATGCCGCTGGATGACCTGATGATGCGGCTGCGCGTCCAGCGCGACCGCGGCGAACCGCTGGCGGCGCCCGCCAGTTACGCCTCCGCCTGGCTCGATGCCTTCGATCCGCAAGACGCCGAGAACGGCCTGCCGGCGCACGTCACCACGCAATAGCCGCGCTTTTTACTTCCCGGGTCCTGAAATTACCGGTGCCGCATCGTGCGCCGGGGCGGCGCGCGCGCCGCGCCCGGGCGGGCACGGCAGTTGCTATGACACCCCTGGCGGAATGGTTCCGCCTACTAGGAGATTTGTCATGGCAAACCCGAATCAGCCCGGCCAGCAACCCGGCCAGCAACAGCAGCCGCAAAAGCAGCAGTCGCAGGAAAATCCGAAGGACCGCAGCCAACCGGGCCAGCAACAACCCGGCCAGGGCGGCCAGCAGATGGACAAGGACCGCAATCCGGCGCAGCAGCCGGGCCAGTCCGGCCAGCGGTCGCAGACGCAGCGCTGATGCGTTGACGGGCCCGTAGCAAGCCCGCGATCCGGCCGCCGCGCCGGCCGGCACAGGGTGAGTGGCGACGACGCCCGCGCGGGGAAACCCGGCGCGGGCGTCGTCGCGTCGCGCCGGTTTCGGCCCTGATCGCGATGCACTGGTGCCGCCATATGCCTTGCGCCATGGCGCGCGGGTCGCTAAGGTGCCAGGCAGGGCCGCCATGAGGCCCGCCGGAACGCGGCCGCGTTTCGCGCATCGCCAACAGGACCATCCATGGGTAACGCCTCCGCCATGCCGCGCCGTTCGTTCGCACGCAAGCTCCTGATCGCGCTGGTGCTCGCGGTGCTGCTGTTGGGGGCCGTGGCCTGGATCGGCATGCGCGTCATCGAGCGCCACATCGCCGGCCTGCTGGGGCCGCGGGCCCAGGTGGGGGAGGTGCGGCTGGGGTTCGACGCAGTGGTGCTGACGGACGTGAAGATCACGGGCGCCGAGGGCGTCGCGCCGGCCAGCGCGCGGCGCGTAGTGGCCGAACCCGACTGGGGCTCGCTGCTGCGGCGCCAGCCCGTGTTCCACAAGATCACCATCGAGGGGTTCGATTTCGCCGTGCTGCGCGCGCCCGACGGCGACATGCAGATTTCCCCGGCCCTGCAGGCGGCCTTGCGCGAGGCCGACGGCGACGGCGGCCAGGCGCGAGCCAGGGGGCCGGTCCGGGCCGACGACATCATCCTGGACGGCGGCCGCCTCGACTTCATCGACTCGGCCATCACCAGGCCGCCGCACCGCATTCCGTTCGAGAACGTGTCGGCGCGCCTGCATCCGCTGGTGCTGCCGGCCGACGGCCAGCAGAGCCAGATGGAATTCAAGGGCTCGGTGCGCGACAACCGCAGCGGCGCGGCCACGGTGCAGGCGCGCGGCTCGCTGGAAGTGGGCGGCAGCGACGCCGACATGACGGTCGCGGTGCGCAACATGGATATCCGCTATGCCGCGCCGTACCTCGCGGAGAACGGCGCCGGATCGCTGGCCGGCGGCGCGATGGACCTGGACATGCGCACCGCCATCGCCAAGCGGCAATTGAACGCGTCGGGCGTGGTGGCGCTGCATGACCTGAAGTTCAGCGGCGACGGCTCGCTGTTCTCCTTGCCGCGCAAGGCGGTGCTGGCCGCGCTGGAAGACCGCAAGGGCACGCTGCGCATGGAGTTCAAGCTGGCCGGCAGCCTCGACAATCCGAAGTTCTCGGCCTCGCGCGGTTTCGCGGCCCAGATCGCGCGCGGCTTCGGCCGCGCCATCGGCGTGGGGGACGAGGGCGCGGCCGGCGGCGTGGCCGGCGCGGTGAAAGACCTGGGCGACGCGATCTCCGATCTGTTCACCCAGTGAGTCAGAAACGGTAGTTGGCGCTCAGCTCGACCCGCCGGCCTTCGCCCAGCAGCCATTGCGTCTGGTTGTAGTAGGCGGTCTCGGCATACTGGCGGTCGAACACGTTGAAGGCTCGCAGCGCCAGTGTCAGGTCGCGCCGCGGCTCCCATTGCAGCGCCAGGTTGGTGGTGGTGTAGCCCGCCATTTCCAGCCGGTTGGCGGCATCCGCGAAGCGGCGGCCGACATAGCGCAGGCCGGCGCTGGCGGTCCATTGCTGCGCGAACTTCCAGCTGACCCAGGCGTTGGCCACGCGTTCCGGCACGTCGGTGGGGACGTTGCCGGCGCGCGATACCGCCACGCCGTTGGCCGATTCGCTGAAGTCGTCGTAGCGCGCCCGCAGCACGGCCGCGTTCAGGTCCACGCGCCAGGCCGGCGTCAGTTCCACGCCCAGCGTGGCTTCCAGGCCGCGCGACGACTGCTCGCCGACCTGGATGCGCAGCGTCGGGTCGTTGGGATCGCGCGTCACCAGGTTGTCCTTGCGGATATGGTAGGCCGCCAGCGTCCATTGGCCCTTGTCGTCCCAGAAGGTCTGCTTCACGCCGACCTCGACCTGGCGGCCCTTGGACAGCTTGAAGTCCTTGTTGGCCGGCGACAGCAGCAGCAGGCTGCCGATCGGATCGGCGGCCTCAGCGTACTGGCCGTAGACGGACAGCGTCGGCAGCAGGTCGTAGACGGTGCCGATGCGCCAGCCGACGTTGTTGAAGGTGGTGTCGAACGCGGTCTGGTCGGCGACCAGGTCGCGTCGTTTGAGGTCGATGTGGTCGTAGCGCAGGCCCGCCAGCACCGACCAGCGGGAGGTCAGCATCAGGCGGTTCTCGGCGAACAGCGCGTATTGGTTGGCGCTGTTGCGATAGCGCGGCGTGGTGCCGGCGACGTTGATGAAGCGGCCGTGATCGACGTCGTACGGGTCCACCAGCGAGGTGCCGGAATACGGCGAATTGTTGGTGTGCTTGAACGTGGCGTGGTTCAGTTCGAAGCCCACCGCCACCTTGTTGGCCAGGCCGAACAGATGGCCGTCGAAGGACGCGTCGGTGACGTTGCCGACCTGTTGCTGGTCGTGGCGGATGTCGGTGTAGGCGCTGCGCTGGATCAGGCCGCTGGCCGGTTGCCAGGTGTAGTTCTCGGCGTCGCGGTAGTCGCGGTCGCTGCCGATGTAATAGACGCGGCTGCGCACCAGCGTGGCCGGGTTCGGCGACCATTCCGCCTTCAGGTCGGTGCGGCTGTCGCGGTAGATGATCTTGCTGTCGGCGACGTTGTAGTTCTGGCGCCGCAGGTCGTAGTCGATCTTGCCGTCGATCAGCGGCGTGCCGAAGTAGCGCGTCGGCTCCTGCCAGGCGTAGGCCTGGGTCAGCGTGAAGTTCAGCTCGGGCGACACGTCCAGGCGCAACGCGGCGGTCACCGCCAGGTCGCGCGCGTCGCCCAGGCTGATGCCCGAGTTGCTGTGGTTGCCGCTGATGTCGAGCCGGTACGACCACTTGTCGTCCAGCGCGCCGCCGCTGCCAAAGCCCAGCCGCTGGGTGTCGTGGGTGCCGACGGTGGTCTGGATCTCGTTCTCGATCGGGCCGCGGGTGGGTTTTTTCGGGATCACGTTGACCACGCCGCCGATGGCGCCTTCGCCATACAGCACCGAGGCCGGGCCGCGCAGGACCTCGATGCGCTCGACCGCCCACGGGTCGTAGAGGAAGGTCTGGCCGACGCCGCCGAACTGGCGCACGCCGTCGAACAGCTGGGCCACCGAGTTCGAATCGGTGAAGCCGCGCGACGACAGCGACGAGCCGCCATTGCCAGGATGGCGCATGGCGCTGATGCCGGCGGCCTGGGTGATGGCGTCGGTGACGTTGACCGCGCCGCGCGCGCGCAGCTGTTCGTTGCTGATGACGTCGATGCTGGCGGGCGTGTCGAACGGCCGCAGGCCCAGCAGGGTGCCGGTGCTGGCCTGTTCCAGCAGGGTGGCCAGGGGCGTGTCGCCCGCGACCGAGATCGCCGGCAGGGTGGCGACGCCGGACGCCTTGGCGGCGGGCGGCGAGGAAGGAACCTGCGCATGCAGCGCGGGCGTGAAGGCGAGCGCGGTCCAGACGACCACGCGCCGAGGCAGGACGCGGCGCGTCCTGGCGGAAATAGAAACCATGGGAATTCCCGGTAAGCCAAGAAAGCCGCGCGAGGCGCGGCGGAACGATCAGCGGGCTACCGGGGCAGGGGTGGGGCGCGGGCGCCCAGCGGCGGGCCGGGCGGGAAACCTTCGTGGGGCGCTGGCGGCGCGCGCGCCGCCAGCGGATGGGTCATGACCGCGCCGACGGCGAGCAGCGGCACGGCCGCCGAGGGCAGGGCCACCGCCGCCAGCATCGCCCCCATGGGGCAGGTGGCGGCCTGGGCCGCGTGGCGTTCGTCGGGCGCGTCGCTGTGCTTGGACGGACCGGCCACCCAGATGGTGCCGGCGGCCGAGCACAGCTGGATCAGCGTGCCGCGCTGTCCGGTCGCCGGCATGAAACCCGGCGGCACCAGCGCCTTGAGCGCGAACAGCGCCAGCACCAGCCAGAGGCAGGCGGCGTTGCGGGCGAGGGACGGGAACGGGCGGCGCATGATCGGCGCCCATTCTAGAGGGTTTTGGCGCTGGCGTGACAGGCGCGGCAGGCCGGCGGCTGCGACCCATCGCCGCAGCGCGCGGGCCGCTACACCGTGCGCGCGGCCCAGAAGGCGGTGCGGATGCCCGGCGCGGCGGCGATCCGCGCGGTGACGCGGTCCAGGTCCAGTTCGTCCACCGAGGCTTCGCTCAGCGCCGCCTCGATCTCGACCTCGTTTTCACCGAACTGGTCGATCTTCAGCTCGGACAGGGGCAGTTGCTCGTCTTCGAGCACGTCTTCCAGCACGGTCATGGCCGCCTGGCGCTGATCGACGTGGGCGATGATGTGGATCACCGTCGTGACTTCGGTGGTCTGCGCGTCGACCGGCTGGCGGTTGACGTAGGAGACCAGCGGCCGCAGCAAGGTATTGGCGGCCAGCACGAACACGGTGGCCGCGATCGCCTCGAGGATCAGCGAGGCGCCGGCGCAGGCGCCGATGGCGGCCGAACCCCACAGCGTGGCCGCGGTGTTCAGGCCGCGGATGCTGCCGCCTTCGCGCATGATGGCGCCGGCGCCCAGGAAGCCGACGCCGGACACCACATAGGAAATCACGCGCGCGCCGCCATCGGGGCCGCCGACGCGGAAGGCCATGTCGACGAAGATGGCGGCGCCCACCGCCACCAGGGCGTTGGTGCGCAGGCCGGCGGTGCGCTGGCGGTACTGGCGCTCGAAGCCGACGATGGAGCCGAGCACGAAGGCCACCGCCAAGCTGATGAGGGTGTTGGCCAGCGGCAGCAGCTGGATGTTCTCGAAGTTCTTCATGTTGTTGTTCTCGTGTTCAGGGCATCTGCCAGACGGACGCGGCGGTCAGGATGAAAGCCAGCAGCCAGAGCAGCAGCAGGGCCGCCACCCTGGCGACGAGGAGGCATTTGTACGGGTCTTTCATGGCAGTCTCCTTTCCGTAGCTCAGGCCGGCAGCACGGCGATGCGGGCGCCGCCTTCGTTTTCCCAGTGCACGCGGCGCACGTCGGGGCTCTGGCCCAGGCGCAGGGCGATGGCGCTGAGCAGGCCGCGCAGCTGCGGCGGGCATTGCAGCGTGACCGTGGTGCTGGCGAGCTGGTCGGCTTCCTGGCGCGAGATGCGCACGTTCACGACCCGCAGGTTCAGGGCCTGCAGCTCGTAGTACAGCTGCTTGCGCAGCGCGTTCAGGGTGTCGGCGAGGCTGACGATGGTGAACTGGTAGGTCGGGGTGGCGGCCGGGGCGGTCGTGGCCGCGTCGGCGCCGCGCACGGCGGCGGCGCCATCCAGGAAGGGGAGGAATTTCTTGATGCGCATGGTCGTCTCCTGGCGGGAGTACGGTGGAAGGTCCACATGCATGCGCCGCTCGCCGGACGCGGCGCGGGCGCAACAAAGCCCGCGTATCGCGTCGGTAAGTCGGTATCGGGAGGGCGGTGGCCGGGGCAGCGCGAGGGCTGTCGGGCCAATAGCCGTGTCCTGGCTTTACGCAGGACTCGGCAGAAAACTCTGCGGATCCTGCGTCAAGCGGCGCAAGCAGTCGTGTATCGACTACATCCGTCGTTGTCCACAATGATCTCGGGGTGGTTGATGGTGCGGCAATTATAAGAAGGGATTAGGGAAAACACCAAGTAAAAAAATCAGACTTAATGAATATTGATAGGCCGTCGTGCGACCGAACCCGCGCCGTGCAGCCAGGCCCGGCGGGTGGAAGGGGAACGGCGGCCCGGCCAGGCCGCGTTTCCACGCCCCGCCCGGGAACCGGTCAGCGCGCGCCGGCGTAGTACTGGCCCAGCGCTTCGACCTCGCTGTCGGTCAGCCGCTGCGCGAAGGCGCGCATCACGCCGACATCGTCGTTCTGCCGCGAGCCGTTGCGAAAGGCGTTGATCTGGTCGGCGAAGTACTCCTTGGACTGGCCCGCCAGCCGCGGCAGCAGCGGCCCTTCGCCCATACCGCGCAGGCCGTGGCAATTGGCGCAGGCGGGCAGGGCGCGGCTGCCGTCGCCCGCCTGGTCGAGCTTGCGCGCCGCCTCGCCGCCGGCCTCGCCCACGTGTAGCGGCGGCCCCGCCAGGCTGCCGTAATAGGCCGCCAACTGGCCGATTTCCGGCTCGCTCAGGGCCTGCGCGATGGTGTTCATCAGCGGCTGCTTGCGCGTGCCCTGGCGGAAGTCCGCCAACTGCTTGGCGATGTACTCGGGCGTCAGGCCGGCCAGGTTGGGGAAGATGCCGCCGGTGGGGGTGATGCCGGCCTGGCCGTGGCAGGCGACACAGGCCTGAACGCCGGCCGCCGGCTTGCCGGCGGCGGCGAGCTGCTTGCCCGGTTCGGGGTCGGCGCCGCGCAGGTAGCCCTCCCAGGCCGGACGCGATGCGCTGAAGTCCAGCGCGCTGCGTCCGGGCACGGGCGCGGCCGGGATGGCGGTCGAAGGGGCGGGCGTGGCGGCGGGCGCCGGCGCCGCCGTGGCCGGTGCGCCCGATGCCGCGGGGGCTGCTGGCGCCGCTGGCGCCGCGGGTGCGGCTGGTGCGGCCGGCGCGGCGGGCTGG
>NZ_CYTY01000037.1:0-59735 GCF_001298995.1 Achromobacter sp. 2789STDY5608615 | reverse complement strand
CGTCGACAACAATCCCTCCCGCGACCACGGGTCCGACGAGCGTGGCCAACCCCGCCAGCCGGATGGCGCGCCATATGTTGATCCAAAGGCGTGTTCCGCTCATGCGGCGGCCTATCGGGCCAAGCGCCATCCGCAACGCATCGAAGACATGGACGGAAATGAGGAGGCGGTGTTTCATGGATCACGTCTTTGAAATCAGATTTCCAGATTGACGCTGAATCCGACCGTCAGCCCCGAGGTTTGAAAATCATGCGGTTTACGGAGCGGCACGCCAGCGAACGCGTCATAGCCAAGTCTTTTCCAGAGCGCACCGCGTACTCCCAGGGCGCCTCCGGCCAGCCAGCGCCCGACCAGGTACCGCGCCCCCTGGCCACCGACCCAACCGTAGTCCGCCGCCACATACAGCGCGTCCGTCTGTGAAAGAGCATTCCAGGCCAGCTCATTGCGCCAGAGCAGTCCGTGTTCGCCGGACAGCATCTGCTCGCCGTCAAAGCCACGCACCGTATAGCGCCCGGCAATGGCCATGCGATCTTGTGGTGTCAGTGCGTCCGGGCTCCATTGGCCTCGAACGGTCGCGAGATAGCGCCAGCGCTGCGCTCCCAACACAAAGGGCTGGTCGAACGAGACTTCGCCAGACAGCGCGCCGCCGCGCGCGCTGCCACTGCCAGACGCTTCCTCGGGGGCCGCGATGGCGCCGAACGCGCCGATGCCATGCCGCCAAGCGATGTTTGCGTCGAGCGTGGCGCCACCGAGATAATTGCGCTGGCTGACGCCGAACTCCCAGCCAGCCGTGCGCCGCCGTTGCTGCTCGATGTCGATCTCGTTCACCGCGTTGGTGGCGTACTTGCGATAGACGCGCAGATTGACCGTCGTCTTGTGCGACTGGTTGCGATGTATCAGCCGCGAGACCGAGACCTGCAAGCTCGCGCTCTTGCCGCTGTAGCGGAGCACCTCGTTGGCATTGGGAATGTTCTGGTGATAGACGTAGTTGTTGTAGGTCGCGGAGACGGTCCAGTAGCCCGCCGGGAAAACGTAGTTCAAGGCATTCGAGCGATTGCCGAACGGTCCTTGCTGAAATACGTTCCTGCCGACGTTGGCATAGAACAGATCGTTGTGCGCAAAGGGCGCATCCACGGCCAACGTGGCGGAACCGAGATACCGGCCGGTGCTGTCCGACCCGCTGTCATCCAGGCCGATACTCAACCGGACAGGGCGGCGTTCCTGCCAGCTCACCAGCAGATCGCTGGAGCCACCGCGCTGCCCGGGCGTGATCCGGATATCGGCGTCCGCGCTGGGCACGCGCTTGAAGTTTTCCAGGCCCTGCTCGATATCACGCAGATTGAGCAGGGCTCCGGATGACGCCGGGATGGCATTCCACAAGCGGCCGCGCCATGAAACCGGCTCATCGAATCGGATATCGCCAATGCGGCCAGGCAGCAGCGTCAACACCAGGACGCCGCGGGTAAGGTCCTGTTCCTGGGCCACGACCCGAGTCGTGACGTAGCCTTCGGCCAGGATGGCGTTCTGTATCTGGTTGACGGCCGTGACAATGCCTCGCCCGCCCAGGCAACGGCCTGTCGCACCCGCGGCGGCATCGAGCGCCCATTGAAAACCGGCGGCGGAGTCGCCGGTCAGCCGTAGGGAATCGATGACGAAGCAGGGGCTTTCATCGGCAGGGTAATCGGAAGGGGATCCCGCGGGAGGGAGAAGATGCTCGTCGACCTGCGGGGTATTTTGCAGTTGCAGAGCGCGCTCACGCTCCTGCTGACGCAACTGCTCGCGGGCATCAATGGATATCGCTTGTTGCGAAGAAGCCTTGAGCGCGGAGTCGGCGAAAACTGGTGAAACGACGGCGGCAAGAGCCAGACACCCCAGCCCCACAACGCATAACAGCCCACCGCGACGACCGCACCGCATCCCTGCTCCTTGATTTCGCGGAGCCAGAGTATCAACAACTTACGGGCCTACGTAATTGTTAAATGGTCGTACAAATTCAAGCGTCAACGGCCGCCTGCGGAAAATGGCAGGCGGCATTTGCCGTGCGGAACGGGCAGGTTTTCCGGTGATTGCTCGGTCTTTACCAGATGGCGAAGAACAGCACCCAGGCCCAGCAGAACGGCGCCAGGCCGGCGGCCAGCACCAGCCACGCCGCGCTCTTGCGCGCCAGGCTTACCGGGCGCTGGTTGAGCAACCGCGCGAACAGGCGCAGGGTCCACAGCACGGCCAGCGTCAGCAGCGTGAAGCGCACCGGCGCCGCCCAGGCCGCGCGCACGCCTTCGTGCTTGAGCAGGTTGATGGTGGTGGCCGACAATCCCAGGAACACGCCGATGCCGGCCGACGGGATCAGGCCCTGCGCCAGCTTGTGCAATCCCGGGCGGAACCAGCCGCCCGCGGGTTGCCCGTCCACCGGCGCCGCCGGCGCCAGCCGGTCGGCGATCCACAGCGACAGGAAGCTGGCGCCGCCGATGCAGATCGTGGCGCCCACCACGAACATCATGATGCCGGCGCCATCGAGCCAGGAAAAGCTGTCGTTCACTTCCGGATAGTGCGTCAGGATGAACCACGGCGCGTTGTCCATCAGCGGCCACATGATGTCGTGCTCGACCAGCCAGGTCGCGGCCCACTGCTTGGCCGTCACATACCAGGGGCTGGCGCTCCAGAGGAACGCGCCCATGGCGATACCCATCAGGCCGAAGCACAGCAGCACGGTCTGCCAGGGTTCGCCATCGGTGACGCTGACGACTTCTTCCTCGGGCGAACGCGGCGTCAGTTCGATGGCGCCGCGATAACCGCTGCAGCGGCCGCACACGTGACAGTCGCCGGCACCCTTCATGTGACGCAAGGGCACCAGCGGCGCACAGTTGATGGGTTCGATCCGGATGACCGGATGGCGCCACTTTTCTTCGTTGACCTTGAAGTGCCACGGCGCCAGCTTGGCCAGCAGGTTGAAGACGCCGTTGACCGGACAGAGGTACTTGCACCAGACCCGCTTGCTGCGGCCATAGCGCCAACCGACGATCATCGCCGCCACGGTCGAACCGCCCAGCACCGCCAGCACCGCCAGCGGGTACTGGTAGACACTGACCAGCTGGCCGTAGATGGTGGTGAGCGCGAAGGCCACGAACGGCCAGCCGCCCCAGCGCATCCACTTCGGAATGGCATGCCCCTGGCCGCGTTCGCTGGCCCATTCGGTGAGCATGCCCTCCGGACAGAACCAGCCGCACCAGGCCCGCCCCAGGATCGGCATGGAGATCAGCACGAACGGCCACCACACGCCCCAGAAGGCGAACTGGGCCACGATGGTCAGGTTGTTGAAAACCGATGCCGAATTGTCCGGCAACGGCATGATGGCCGGCACGATCAGGAGGAAAGCGTATATCGCAACAATGCCCCACTGCAGCTTGCGCAACAGAGGGGCATGGTCTCGGAGAAAGTCGGCGATACGGGAGGTTGCCCTCCCGAGTGCAGCTGCCATGGTCAAACCTTCATTAATTCAGTCCGATGAATGGGTCGGAATCGGCGGTCAGGAAGCGGCGCGGGTGGCCGCGACCGGCGCGGGCTTGCCGCCGACCCAGCGCAGCAACGCCCAGACCACGATCCAGTACGCAACCCACAACAATACCGAGATCAGGGCAGGCAAGGCGCGATAGCCCGCGAAATCAGCCAGAATCTTGCCAACGCCGGTGCTGTCGCTCAACAGCCACGAGCTGTCCCAGACCGGGTCGATGATGGTCGGCAGCACGTCCAGCGAAATCAGGTGATCCAGGCCGCCCACCAGCAACGAACCGGCCAGCAGCAGCAACAGGATTTCGGTCACGCGGAAAAAGCGGCGCCAGGTGATGAGCTTGCCGCCCAGCTGCAGCAGCCAGAAGGTCAGCAGCGCCACCAGGAAACCGGCCACGCCGGCCAGCGCCAGCATCAGCATGTCGCTGCCGCCCTCGCCCGCCGCGACGGTGCCGTACAGGAACACCACGGTTTCGCCGCCTTCGCGGGCCACCGCGATCGCCACCAGGACGAACAGGCCCCACCAGTTATCGTTGGCCACCGAGGAACGGGCGCCGCTTTCGAGCTCGCCCTTGAGGGTGCGGCCGTGCTTCTTCATCCACACGACCATCTGCACCACCAGCACGCACGCCGCCAGCGACATGATCGCCTGGAACCATTCCTGGCCTTCGTCGCTGAGCCACGACGACACGCCCAGCAGCACCAGCGCCAGCGCGATTGCCAACGCCAGGCCCGCGCCCACGCCACCCCACAGATACTTCAGTCCGCGCTTGCCTTCCGGCGTCGCGCGCAGCCAGGTGTACAGAATGCCCACCACCAGCATGGCTTCGACGCTTTCGCGCCAGACGATGAAAAGAACCTGTTCCATGTAATGCGGCCGCCTATTCCTTGGGCTTGACGATCAGGGTGCCTTTGACCGCCTGGTGAAAATCATCGAAGAACGGATACTCGCCGGGGCGCGAGATGGTGATGACCACGAACGACTTGACGCCGGGGCCGAGCACCTTTTCCTTGCGCAGCGGAATGCTTTCGAATTCGACCGGCTCGTTGCTTTCGTTGATCAGTTCGATCTTGAAGCGGCCGGCCGGGACTTCCAGCGTGGCCGGTTCAAAGGTGCCGTTGGGCTTGAACGTCAACGTGAAGGTAGGCAGTTCGTCCGCCTGCGCGGGCGCCATGCCGGCCAGGCCAGCCAGGCTGATCAGCAGCGCGGTGATGACGCGAGACAGGCGACGCACGATCAGTAACCGCCCTTCTTGCCGGTGCCGGCGTAGACGAAGTCATATTCGAGTTCGATCGGCTTGAACCAATCACCCACCCCGGTTTCCTTGTCGATGTGGCGACCGAAGTGGTTCATCTTGTTGGCCGTCGGCGGCAGGATGGTGTACTTGAGCTTGTACTTGCCCGGGCCTTCGAGCTTGATGTTCTCGCCGTAGTGCGGGCCGTCGTTGGCCACCATGGGCATGAGCTCGCCCTTCTGCACGTTCTGGCTGCCGACCTTCTGGATTTCGTAGTTCACGACCAGGTAGGGCATCCATTCGCCTTCCGGGAAACCGGTGGGGTTGCCGGCGGTGGCGTGGATGTCGGCTTCCAGGTGGACGTCGGAATCCTTGGCGGGACGCATCATGCCCGGGGGGTCCATTTCGATCGGTTGCAGGTAGACCGCGCCGATTTCCATGCCGCCTTTTTCCACGGGCTTGCCGATGGGGTATTCGGCCGCTTGGGCGGCGGACACGCTCAAAGCGACAATGGCCAGCGCCAAGGCTTTCTTCATCATGTGGGTCATCCTCAAAGCTCGATTGAAACGACGGTGTTCAAAACATAAACAAGAACCGTTTGCATTAATGTAACGAAAAAATCTGACATATCCCTGAATCGGAATAGTCCGAAACAAGAGGATGCTTGCATCCGGTCAAGCCAAAAGAAAGCCGGCGGAGCAAAATTGCGCCGCCGGCTGGCCGGTTTTCAGGTCCGCGGCCAGGCCGCGGTCCGGAGGATCCGCTACGGCTTGCGGCCGCCGCCCTGCGAACCGCCTGGCGTGAACGGGAAGTTCGAGAACATGGCACGGGTCTGGTCTTGCATCTGGTCCTGCATTTGCACGAACAGGTTTTTGCTCTGGTCGATGTAGTTGTTCATCATGTTCTGCAGCATCGGCGTCTGCACGTTCATGAACTGGGTCCAGGCCTCGGGGCCGAACTGGCTGCCGTACAGGCCCTTGGACTGCTCGGCCATGCGTTGCTGGATTTCCATGAAGGCCTGGATGTTCTTTTCCAGGTAGGAGCCCATGATGCCCTGCATCGCGTGGCCGTAGAAACGGATGATCTGCGACAGCATGTTCGAGGAGAACATGGGCATGCCGCCGCTTTCCTCTTCGAGGATGATCTGCAGCAGGATGCTGCGCGTGAGGTCCTCGGCGCTCTTGGCGTCGACGACCTGGAATTCTTCGTTGGCCAGGACCAGTTGCTTGACATCCGCCAAGGTGATGTAGGTGCTGGTCCGGGTGTCGTATAGGCGACGGTTGGGGTATTTTTTAATCAGGCGCAGGCTGGCGCCGGTTTGTGCTTGCGTCATGGTTGTCCCCGGATCGGGCGATCTCTAAGACTTCGAATAGGGTGAAGTGTAATGCCGCGGCGCCTTCTCCCCGAAGCGCCGCGGCCTGGAAAGGCCGCCCCGCGGGCGACCCGCGATGGGTCAGCCCATGTGCAGGCCGCCGTTGAGCGAGAAGTCCGCGCCGGTGGAAAAGCCGGACTCGTCGGAAGCCAACCATGCCGTCATCGACGCGATTTCCTCGGGCGTGCCGAGGCGGCGCACCGGGATGGTGGCGACGATCTTCTCGAGCACGTCGGGCCGGATGGCGCGCACCATGTCGGTCCCGATGTAGCCGGGCGAGATGGTGTTGACGGTGACGCCCTTGCTCGCGACTTCCTGGGCCAGCGCCATGGTGAAACCATGGATGCCGGCCTTGGCCGTGGAGTAGTTGGTCTGGCCGAACTGGCCCTTCTGGCCGTTCACCGAGCTGATGTTGATGATGCGCCCCCACTGGCGCTCGACCATGCCGTCGATGACCTGCTTGGTCACGTTGAAGAGGCTGTTCAGGTTGGTGTCGATGACCGCGCGCCAATCGTCGGCGGTCATCTTCCGGAACAGGCCGTCGCGGGTGATGCCCGCGTTGTTGACCAGCACATCGACCTGGCCGAGTTCCGCCGTGATCCGCTCGAAAGCGGCGACGGTGGAATCCCAGTCGGACACATTGCCGACGGAAGCATGGAAGGTATATCCCTGCGCCGCCTGCTCATCCAGCCATTGCTGGTAATTGCGGCTCGGGCCGCAGCCTGCCACGACGCGAAAGCCCTCTTTGGCCAAGCGTTGGCAAATAGAGGTGCCGATCCCGCCCATCCCGCCTGTAACGTAAGCCAGTTTTCCGCTCATTGGACTTCCTCCTGTGTGCGACGGACGCCTCGTTGATTGACTTCTACTTCTTATTGGCCTGGGGCCCACCGCAAGCGCGGCTTCAGGCGGCCCTGACCTTCACATACCTGCCAGGCGCCGGCTCGATCGGCCGGTATCTGGCGTTACCTGATTTTGCACGAGCCTTGACCTGCTTGCCGGAATGCCCGGCCAGCCAGCTGGCCCAGTCGGGCCACCAGCTGCCCGGCTTTTCCTGCGCCTGCGCCAGCCAGGCGTTGGGATCGCCCGGCAGCGGCCGGCCCTCGGCGCCGGCGCCTTCGGCCACCCAGTAGCTGCGGCGCTTCTTGGCCGGCGGATTGACCACCCCCGCGATATGGCCCGACGCGCCCAGCACGAAACGCTGCGGACCGCGCAACACCTGGGTCGAGGCGTAGGCCGAGACCCACGGCACGATGTGATCTTCGCGCGAACCGAAAATATACGCCGGCATCGACAGGCGCGTCAGGTCCAGCGGCAGGCCGGCGGCCTGGGCGCGACCCGGCACCTTGAGATTGTTCTCGAGATACGTGTTGCGGAAGTACCAGGAAAAGAACGGGCCCGGCAGGTTGGTGCTGTCGCCGTTCCAGAACAACAGGTCGAAAGCCGGCGGCTTCTGGCCCTTGAGGTAGTTGCCGACGACGTAGTTCCAGACCAGTTCGTTGGGCCGCAGGAACGAGAAGGTGGTGGCCAGGTCGCGCCCCGGCATCAGCCCGCCGGCGCCCAGTTGATGGTCGCGCAGCAAGGCGTGGGCCTCGTCGACGAAGACGCTCAGGATGCCGGTGTCGTGGAAATCGAGCAGCGAGGTCAGCAGCGTCAGCGCCGCGACCGGATGTTCGCCGCGCGCCTCGGCCAGCGCCAGCGCCGAGGCCAGCATGGTGCCGCCGACGCAGAAACCGAGGGCATTGACCTGCGGCTGGCGCGTGATGTCGCTGGCCACGCGCAGCGCCTGCAGCACCGCGTCATCGAGATAGTCGGACCAGGTGGCGCGGTCGACACCGTCGGTGTCGCTGGCCAGCGGATTGCGCCAGGAGATCAGGAAAACGGTGAAGCCCTGCTCGACCGCGTGGCGCACGAACGAGTTGTCGGGCTGGAGATCGAGGATATAGAACTTGTTGATGTTCGGCGGCACGATCACCAGCGGCACCTCGTGCACCGTGGCCGTGGTCGGCGCGTACTGGATCAGCTGGAACAGCGGATTCTCGAACACCACCTCGCCGGGCGTCACCGCGACGTTGCGGCCGATCTCGAACTGGGCCTCGTCGGTCTGGGTGATGCGGCCTTTCTTGACGTCGCCCAGCAGATTGGCCAGGCCCTCGTTCAGGGCGCGGCCGGCGCTTTCGACGATGGATTGCTGGGCATCGGGATTGAGGGCCAGGAAGTTCGACGGCGACAACGCGTCGACCCACTGCATGATCGAGAACCGCAGCCGGTCGCGCATCGGTTCGCTGACCTGGGCGGCGTCGACCATGCGCGACATGGCGCGGGCCGACAGCAGGTAGGTATGGGCCATCAGCAGGTGCTGGCCATTGGCGGCCCAGGCCTCGCCGGCGAAGCGCCGGTCGGCCAGCGGGGTCAGCGCGCCGCGACGGGCGTCGTCGCACAGCCGCTGCCATTCGCGCGAGAATTCAGCCTGGATATCGGCCAGGACGTCCGGAGCCACGCTCACCGGAAGGGGCCCTGAGGCGGAGAGATTGGCATTCACTTCGACACCTTGTTATCGAGACTTCCCGATTGATGTTGCATGTCGGGTTCAGCGCTGTCAATGCGGGTATTCAATGAGGCCAGCAAGGCTAGCCGCCCGCGCGTGCGGCCGCTTTGCGCTGGATCAGTCCGGATCGAGCCAGGCCAGCAAAGCCATCCTGCCGGTCTCGCTGTCGCGGCGGTAGGAAAAGAAGCGCCCGGCGTCCGCCACGGTGCACAGGCCGCTCAGGGTGACGTCCTGCACGCCGGCCCGGCGCAGGCGGAATTCGGCCAGGCCGGCCAGGTCGGCCAGCCATTTGCCCGGCACGCCGGGACGCGGCCGGAAATAGCGCTCGGCGGCGGGATCGTACGCCATGAAGGCGTCCAGCACGTCGCGGCCGACCTCGAAGGCGTCCGGCCCGATGCCGGGGCCGACCCAGGCGCGCCAGGCGGTTGCGCCCGGCGCCTTGGCGCGCATGGCGGCCAGGGTGTTTTCCAGCACGCCGCCGGACAGGCCGCGCCAGCCGGCATGGGCCGCGCCCAGGACGCGGCCATCGGCATCGGCGATGACCACCGGCAGGCAGTCCGCCACCATCACGGCCAGCACGCGGCCCGGCTGGGCGGTGACGCTGGCGTCCAGCGCCGGCTCGTCGGGCAGGTCGGCGGCGTCGGCGTCGATCACATCGCTGCCGTGCACCTGGCGCAGCCACAACGGCTCGGCCGGCAGCGCCGCGCGCAGGCGGCGGCGGTTCTCGGCCACGGTGTCGGGATCGTCGCCAGCGCGGCGGCCCAGGTTGAGGGTGTCATGCGGCGCCACGCCCACGCCGCCGGCGCGGGTGGTGCAGAAATAGTTGACGCCGGCCCAGGCGGGGCCGGTCACCACGGGCAAGCCTTCCATCACGCGTTCCATGCGATCGCTTCCTGAACCAGGGTCATGTCGGCCGGCATCGGGGCGGCGAACTGGACCTCGCCGCGCCCGCCCGGATCGTCGAAATGCAGGGCGCGGGCGTGCAGCATCTGCCGCTGCGCGCCCGCGATGTTCTTGCCGCCGTAGATCGTGTCGGCCAGCAGCGGATGGCCGAGGCTGGCCAGATGCACCCGGATCTGGTGGGTGCGGCCGGTTTCCAGGCGGCAGACAACCTCGGTGACGCGGCCGCCGGGATCGACCTGGCCGCGGCGCGCGGGGGCGTAGTGGGTGATGGCGGGTTTGGGCGCCACCGGCCGCTCGACGCTCATGCGCACCGGCACGCGCGGATCGCGGCCGATCGGGCGGTCGACCTTGCCGGCGGCGGCCAGCCAGCCATGCGCCAGGGCGACGTATTCACGCCCCATGCTGCGCGCCTGCAACTGGCGCACCAGGTGGGTCTGCGCGATTTCATTGCGCGCCACCACCATCAGTCCGGAGGTGTCCTTGTCCAGCCGGTGAACGATGCCGGCGCGGGCCACCTGCGCCAGTTCGGGGTAGCGATGCAGCAGGCCGTTGAGCAGCGTGCCGCTCCAGTTGCCGGCGCCGGGATGCACCACCAGGCCGGCGGGCTTGTTCACCACGATCCAGTCGGCGCTTTCGTCGACCACGGGGAAATCGATCGGTTCGGGGGCGAAAGCCAGGGTTTCGGGCGCCGGTTGGGCCCAGACCGTGAGTTCGTCGCCCGGCCCCACCGTCTGGCGGATCTTGCCGGGCGCGCCGTTGACGTGGACGTTGCCGGCCTCGATCCAACCTTGCAGCCGGCTGCGGGAATGATCCGTCAACAGACCGGCCAGCACCTTGTCCAGCCGGTCGGCGCGAGTGCCCGCGGGCACCGTTACAAATTGCGGTTCGCCGCGCGGGTTTTCGCCGGGAAGGCTCAGGAGTTCATCGTCGGAAACGAGATCTGCGCTGATGGCTGTATCAGACATGGAGACAAATCATATAATCAGCCTGCCATGCTAACACCAAGGATACGATTCTCGTGATTCACCACTCCGCAGCTCCCTTGAACCCCGCCTCCCGAAGCGGGTCGGTTTTGCGCGTGGTTATCGCGCTATTTGCCGTCATCGCGATCGCCGGTTGCGGTTCGACCAACAGCAAGTACGACAAGACCACCAACTGGAGCGCCGAACAGCTCTACGCCGACGCCAAGGCCGAAATCTCCTCGGGTGGCTGGAAAGAAGCGCGCGAGCGCCTGACCGCCATCGAGAGCCGCTATCCCTTCGGCGTCTACGCCCAGCAGGCCCTGCTGGAACTGGCCTACGTCAACTGGAAGGACGGCGAAAACGAACAGGCGCTGGCCGCGATCGACCGCTTCCAGCAGCTCTACCCCAACCATCCCGGCACCGACTACGCGCTGTACCTGAAGGGCCTGATCAATTTCACGCCGGCCAGCGCGTTCATGAGCAACATCACCGGCCAGGATCCGGCCGAGCGCGACCCCAAGGGCCTGCGCGCGTCCTATGACGCGTTCAACGACCTGATCAAGCGCTACCCGGACAGCAAGTACACCCCGGATGCCATCAAGCGCGTCGCCTGGCTGGTCAACACCATCGCCATGAACGAAGTGCACGTGGCCCGCTACTACTACGAGCGCGGCGCCTACATCGCCGCCGCCAACCGCGCGCAGACCGTCATCACCGACTTCGAGGGCGCCCCCGCCACCGAAGAGGCGCTCTACCTGATGGTGCAGTCCTACGACAAGCTCGGCATGACCGAGCTGAAGAACGACTCGCAACGCGTGTTCGACAAGAACTTCCCCAACAGCTCGTTCAAGGACAAGGGCCTGAAGGCCGACAAGAGCTGGTGGAATCCGTTCAACTGAACACCGCCCGCATGGGAAAAGCCCCTCGATCTCTCGAGGGGCTTTTTTTTGCTCTGTCGTCCTGGCGTCCTATTTTTGAGGACGTGCTGCCCGCCGCCCTATTCCTGCTTGCGGCGGTAGAAGGCCAGCACCTCTTCCAGTTCGCGCGTCCGCGCGAACGGCGGCAGGCCACGCCAGAGGCGCTTGCCGTAGGGCTTTTCGACCAGGCGGGCATCGCCCACCATCAGCACGCCCCAGTCCGATTCCGTGCGGATCAGGCGGCCGGCGCCCTGCTTGAGCGAGATCGCGGCCTCGGGCAGCTGGTATTCCGAGAACGGATTGCCGCCGTGGGCGCGACAGGCCCGCAGCCGCGCCTCGATCACCGGATCGTCCGGCGGCGCGAACGGCAGCTTGTCGATCGCCACCAGCGTCAGCACGTCGCCGGGCAGGTCGATGCCCTCCCAGAAACTGGCGCTGCCCACCAGCACCGGGTGCGTCAGCTTGCAGAAGCGGTCCAGCAGGTCGCGGCGCGTGCCCTCGCCCTGCTTGAGCAGCGGCCAGTCGTGGCCGGCGTCGTCGAAAGCGTCGGCCAGCAGGTTGGCGACCTTGTCCACGGCGCGCAGCGTGGTGCACAACACCAGCGTGCCGCCCGGGCTGGCTTCCAGCAGCGGCAGCAGCGTCTGCACGAAGCGGTCCAGGAACTGCGGCGATTGCGGCTCGGGCATGCCGCGCGGCACGAACAGCAACGCCTGCTCAGGGTAGTCGAAGGGTGATTCCCACTTGCCGGTGCGGGCGCGATCCAGCCCCAGCTGGCCGGTGAAATGGGTGAACTCGCCGTTCACCGACAGCGTGGCCGAGGTCATGATCCAGGCCTGGCCCGGCTTGCGGTATTTGGAGAACGCCTGCGCCACAGACAGCGGCGCGGAATGCAGCCGCACGTGATGCTGGCCATGCTCGACCCAGCGCACCGCCGGGCCGGTCCATTCCACCGCCGCGGCTGCGCCTTCGAGAATCGCGGCGGGCGTGGACAGGCCATCGCCCAACGCCGATTGCGGCGCCGGCGCGGGCGCCTGGTCGTCGCGGCCCCAGCCTTCGTCGTCGAAGCCGGCGCCGTCGCGGCCCGGCGTGGCCCAGCGCTTGAGGCGCACGGCGATCTCGGCGCCGCTGCGGGCGGCGGCCACCAGGTCGGGATGGCGTTCGGCGACCGAGCCCAGCGCGTTGGTGGCGATGTCCACCGCCTCGCGCAACACCGCCAGCGCGGCATCGAACTCGTCGGCATTGGGAATGGCCTCGAACGTGGCCTTGCGCCCCGGCAGCCGCTCGAGCGGCGCACAGACCAGGCGCAATTCGCGCGTGGCCGTTTCCAGGTGGCGCGCGACGTCGCTCCATTTGGTGGCTTCGCGCGCATAGGCCAGGCCGGCGGCCTCGAGCGCGCGGCCGAAGTCCAGCAGTTGGTGGGTCGACACGCTGCTGCCGAGAAAGCGGGTGGCCGTGTCGGGCAACTGGTGCGCTTCGTCGAAGATAACGGTGTCGGCTTCGGGCAGCAGGTCGGTGACGCCCTCTTCGCGCAGCACCAGGTCGGCCATGAACAGGGCGTGGTTGACCACCACCACGTCGGCCTCCTGGGCCTGACGGCGGGCCTTCACCACGAAGCAGTCGCGGATGCGCGGGCACTCCTGGCCCAGGCAGTTCTCGCGGGTCGAGGTGACGCGCTGCCAGATATCGGCGTCTTCGGGCACTTGCGCCAGGTCGCCGCGGTCGCCGGTCTTGGAAATGCCTGCGAACACCTGGATCTGGCGCAACTGCTGGATTTCGGTGCGCGACTTCAGCGCGCGTTCGTCGCCCTGCAGCCGTTCCAGGTGGTAATGGCAGACATAGTTGCCGCGGCCCTTGAGCAGCGCGGCGGTGACCGGCGCGGCCAGCGCGGCGCGCACGCGCGGCAGGTCGCGGGTGAACAGTTGGTCCTGCAGGGTGCGCGTGCCAGTGGAAATCAGCACCTTGCCGCCCTGGATGAAGGCGGGTACAAGGTAGGCCCAGGTCTTGCCGATGCCGGTGCCGGCCTCGGCCACCAGCGTGGCGCGGTCCTGGATGGCCTCGCCTATGGCCTGCGCCAGTTCCACCTGGGACGGGCGCGGCTTGTAGCCGGGCATGGCCGACGCGAGCGGGCCGTCCTCGGCGAAGAATTCGGAGATGTCCAGGTCCAGCATTGAAACAGCCAGGCATCGCGGTCGACCGCGCGGATCGACGGTCGGGACGCCTGGCCCTGAATAGGGTGGGAAAGGACCAAATGATACCCGCTGGCGCCGCTCTTTTCCGCCGATCGCGTCGCAAACGCCGCATCCCGTGGGGACGGATGTGTCCCGCCTGGCACGTTCTGTAACAACGGCTTATGGCACAATCCGCCCCTTGTTTTTCCTTTTTTGCCGTCGTATCGAGATGTCTGAAACTTCCGTTATCACGAACGTCGCCGCCGGCGTCGACAATGCCCGTATCGTTGCCCAGCTCGCCACCGAGCTCGGCGCACGCGCCTCCCAGATCGCCTCCGCGGTCGAACTGCTGGACGATGGCGCCACCGTGCCCTTCATCGCGCGCTACCGCAAGGAAACCACCGGCGGCCTGGACGACACCGTCCTGCGCAACCTGGAAGTGCGCCTGGGCTACCTGCGCGAGCTCGAAGAGCGCCGCGGCGCGATCCTCGAATCGATCTCGCAGCAAGGCAAGCTGACGTCCGAACTGCAGCAGGAAATCGCCAGCGCCGACACCAAGCAGCGCCTGGAAGACTTGTACGCGCCGTACAAGCCCAAGCGCCGCACGCGCGCCCAGATCGCCCGCGAGGCCGGCCTGGAGCCGCTGGCAGACGCCATCCTGGCCGACCCGGCCTGCGATCCGGCCGCGCTGGCCGCGCAATACCTGAATCCCGAAGCCTCGATCAACGACGCCAAGGCGGCGCTGGACGGCGCCCGCGACATCCTGGCCGAGCGCTACGCCGAAAACGCGGACCTGCTGGCCGACATGCGCGAGCATCTCTGGTCCACCGGCTACCTGTATTCCAAGATGGTCGAGGGCAAGGAAACCGAAGGCGCCAACTTCCGCGACTGGTTCGACTTCAACGAGCCGCTGCGCACGCTGCCTTCGCACCGCATCCTGGCGCTGCTGCGCGGCCGCCAGCAAGGCGTGCTGGAAATCCGCCTGGGTCTGGAAACCGAGCTCGAAGCGCAGCTGCCGCACCCCTGCGTGGCGCGCATCGCCGGCTTCCTCAAGCTCGGCAACGGCCTGTTCGCGCTGGACGCCTCGCCGCGCGCGCGCTGGCTGGGCGAAGTGTGCCGCTGGACCTGGCGCGTCAAGCTGGTGACGGCGTTCGAAAGCGAACTGGTCGGCCGCCTGCGCGAGACCGCCGAGGCCGAAGCCATCCGCGTGTTCGCCGCCAACCTGAAGGACCTGCTGCTGGCCGCGCCGGCCGGCCCCAAGGCCGTGCTGGGCCTGGACCCCGGCATCCGCACGGGCTGCAAGGTGGCCGTGATCGACCGCACCGGCAAGGTCGTCGATACCTCCACCGTCTACCCGTTCGAGCCGCGCCGTGACCGCGACGGCACCATCAATACGCTGGCCGCGCTGGTCGCGCGCCACAAGGTCGACCTGATCGCCATCGGCAACGGCACCGCCTCGCGCGAAAGCGAGAAGCTGGTGGGCGACATGCAGGAGCGTTTTCCCGACCTGAAGGTGACGCGCGTGGTCGTATCCGAGGCCGGCGCCTCGGTGTACTCGGCATCGGAAACCGCCGCGCTCGAATTCCCCGACCTCGACGTGACGCTGCGTGGCGCCGTGTCGATCGCGCGCCGCCTGCAGGATCCGCTGGCCGAACTGGTCAAGATCGATCCCAAGGCCATCGGCGTCGGCCAGTATCAGCACGACGTCAATCAGCGCGAGCTGGCGCGTTCGCTAGACGCCGTGGTCGAGGATTGCGTGAACGCCGTGGGGGTCGACGTCAACACCGCCTCCGCCGCGCTGCTGGCGCGCGTGTCGGGCCTGAACTCGCTGCTGGCCAAGAACATCGTGGCCTGGCGCGACGAGAACGGCGCCTTCCCCACCCGCGAACTGCTGCGCAAGGTGCCGCGCTTCGGCGACAAGGCCTTCGAACAGGCCGCCGGCTTCCTGCGCATCCCCAACGGCGACAATCCGCTGGACGCCTCGTCGGTGCACCCGGAAGCCTATCCGGTGGTCGAGCGCATCGTGGCCAAGATCAAGGCCGAGGTGAAGCAGATCATCGGCCAGCGCGACGCGCTCAAGGGGGTGTCGCCGTCTGATTTCACGGACGAGCGTTTCGGCCTGCCGACGGTGCGCGACATCTTCGCCGAACTGGAAAAACCCGGCCGCGATCCGCGTCCCGAGTTCAAGACCGCGCAGTTCAAGGAAGGCGTCGAGACCCTCAATGACCTGTATCCCGGCATGGTGCTCGAAGGCGTCGTGACCAACGTCGCCAACTTCGGCGCGTTCGTCGACATCGGCGTGCACCAGGACGGCCTGGTCCACATCTCGGCGCTGGCCGAGAAGTTCGTGAAGGATCCGCGCGACGTGGTGCGCGTGGGCCAGACGGTCAGCGTGAAGGTGCTGGAAGTGGACGTGGCGCGCAAGCGCGTGGCCCTGACCATGCGCATGAACGACGCCGCCGTGCCGGCCCGGCGCGGCGCCGACGCCCCCAAGGGCGGCGATCGTGGCGGCCGCCGCCCGCAAGGCGACAGTGGCCGCGGCAACGCCGGCGGCGGCAGCGGCGCGATGAACAGCGCCATGGCCGACGCGTTCGCCAAGCTCAAGCGTTGATCCCCCTCCCCTGGCCGGCTCCCGCGGGAGCCGGCCAGGCGGCATCCGGAAGTCCCCCAACCGGCGCTCAGGCGCCGGTTGTCATTCAACTAAGGACTTTCCCTCAAAGCTTCCCCTTCCTTGCGTTGCCTCAAGCCGGGCGCAACAAAAATAAGGGAAAATATCGAATTGTGTCCAAATAATAATAAGCCGGCGAATCGGGCTCACCCGGCGGAAGCAAACCCATGATCAGGCGAGCTGCGGCGCAAGCGTCTATCGGGTCGAAGCACAAGAAAAACAGCGCCATACCTGAGAGACCGGAGATCCGTCCCGCCATGCGCAACACGATTACGCTTGCCGCCAACGAAACGGCAATCATCACCGAGAAAGAAGCCAGCCTGAGCGGCGCCTACAACGAAGTCACCCTTGGCCAATATGCCCACCTGACCGTGGACGGCGCCGAAGTCACCTTCAAGCACATCACCCTGGAACGCCTGGGCAGCCGCGTCATCGAGCTGTGCAATGGCGCGCAGCTGCACGTCGGCGCGCTGGGTTTCGCCAGCATGGGTGCCAGCATCATCTACCGCATCGGCGCCGGCTGTGCGCTGACCTTCGACGCCAGCCAATGGGATCCGGAAGTCGTGGCCAACACCACGTTCGATTTCGTCAGCCAGGGCAGCGGCACGCTCAAGTACTTCCCGTTCATCAACCCGGAATGGCTCGACTGTCCCACCGTGACGGGTTATTCGGAAGGCGACATGCTGGAAATCGCCGGCCAGGGCAGCGCGCAACGATTCCAGGTGCGCGACGGCCGCATCGTTTCCGCCAACGGCCGCTAGGCACGGCGCCCGGCGCGCGGCACGGCGGCCTTTCCTTGCGGATACAAACGACAAGGGCGGCGCGATGGCGCCGCCCTTGTCCTGCGCCCGCGCGGCGTTATTCCTGCGCCATCGAGCGCAGCGCGTCGCGCGCCTTCGCCAGTTGCGCCTGGACGTCGCCCTGGGCGCCGGCGGGCGCCGTCGCCACGGTGGCGCCGTCCAGCACCGCCGCCAGGCCCTCGGCCGTGGCTTGCAGCAGGGTCTCGGGCGATTCCGCCTGCAGGCGGCGCATCAGCGCGCCGGCTTCCTTGGGATCGGCAAAGCGCTGCGACAGCAGCAGTTCCTCGCCATCGGCGGCCAGGAAACGGAAGCGGAAGCCGCCATCCTCGTCGCGGAAGCTGACGAAACGCGCGCCCTTGCCCTTTTCCTTCTTGGCCGGCGCGTCCTTGCCCGGCGCCTGCGCGTTCAGGTTGCGCAGGCCGACGGCCTCGCGCAGCTCGCGCATCATCGGCACCGCCAGCTTGCGCGCCTTGACGGCGCCGGCCTGCAGCACGTCCTCGATGCGGCCGGGGTTGGCCATCAGGTCGAAGTAGCGCTCGCGCATCGGCGCCAGCAGGTTCTCCAGGTGATCGTAGAGCGCCTGCTTGGCTTCGCCCCAGCCCAGGCCTTCCTCGAGCTGCTTGCGGAAGGCCGCGGCCTGTTCGTGCGTGGCGAAGGCACGGTAGATAGTGTACAGGTGCGAGCCTTCGGCGTCCTTGGGTTCGCCCGGTTCGCGCGAGTCGGTGACGATGCGCATGATCGAGGCGCGCAGCGCCTTGGCGCCGCCCTCGAACAGCGGGATGGTGTTGTTGTAGCTCTTGGACATCTTGCGGCCGTCCAGGCCCGGCAAGGTGGCCACGTCTTCTTCGATGGCGACCTCGGGCAGCGTGAAGTATTCACGGCCGTACAGGTGGTTGAAGCGCTGGGCGATGTCGCGCGCCATTTCCAGGTGCTGGATCTGGTCGCGGCCCACCGGCACCTTGTTGGCGTTGAACATAACGATGTCCGCGGCCATCAGCACCGGATACGAGAACAGGCCCATGGTCACGCCATCATCGGGATCCACGCCCTTGGCCACGTTCTGGTCGACCGAGGCCTTGTACGCGTGCGCGCGGTTCATCAGGCCCTTGGCCGTGACGCAGGTCAGCAGCCAGCTCAGTTCGGGGATCTCGGGGATGTCGGATTGACGGTAGAAGGTCACGCGCTCGGGATCGAGCCCGACCGCCAGCCAGGTGGCGGCGATTTCAAGCCGCGAGCGGGCCACGCGGGCCGGATCGTCGCACTTGATCAGCGCGTGGTAGTCGGCCAGGAAGAAAAACGCGTCGACGCCCGGTTGCGTGCTCGCCTGGACCGCCGGGCGGATCGCGCCAGCGTAGTTGCCGAGGTGGGGGGTTCCGGAGGTGGTGATGCCAGTGAGGACGCGGGTGTTCATGGACGATGCGGGCGTTTGCTTGGTGAAACACCCAGTGTAACGTGCCGCGCGCGGCGCCTGGATGGCATGGGATCGCCCGGGCGCGGCGGCGGCCCTTCCCGGCCGGGTTCGACGCCCACGGGGCGTCAGGGCAACGCCGCGGCTACAGGACGGCCAGCAGCGGCGCGGCCAGCGCGCACAGCCCGCCGGCGGTCAGCGCCGCGCGCGGGCGGAAGGTCAGGAACCAGATCAGCAGCAGGCCGGCGATGCTGAGGATGCCGATCCATTCAACGGTGCCGTAGCTCCAGCCCCAGACCGCGGCCGAGGCGCACAGCGACAATGCCAGCGCCAGCCAGCCGAAGGTGCGCAGCGGCACGCGGTGGCGGCGCGGCAAGGCGCGGTCGAACAGATCCTCGTAGTGACGATCCATGCCCAGGCACAGGGCGGAGAATCCCGCGCAGGCAAGGCAGAAGGCGGCGAGCGTCATGGCGTATCACCTCGGTTCATAGGCGGCTTCGGAAGGGGAATGCGAGGGCGTCAGTTCGGACGTGGCGGCGGGGCGGGTGCGAGCCTGGACGGGCGCGGCAGGCGCGGCGGCCGTGGCGGGCCTGGACGTCGCGGCAGGCGCGGCGGCCCGGGCAGGCGCCTTGGCCGCGCCCTTGGCCGGCGCCTTGCGCGCGCGGGCGGCCTTGCGCGCCATCCAGCCCAGCAGCAGCGCGCCGGCCAGGCAGGTCAGGTCGAATCCCGCCATGACCCAGTCGCCCGCCGGCAACGACACGCCGAGGTGGCGCGAGGTGGTCAGGGCATTGACCACCGGCACCAGCGCCAGCGAAGCGGCGGCCAGCGTCAGCAGGTCCACCCACTTGCGCTTCTGGAACAGGAACGCATACACCAGCGACAGGCCCCAGGCGGCGAAGAACGCGCGCACTTCCCACAACTGGCGGCCCGGCAGGTCGGCCGGCACCAGGCGGTTGGTCCAGAAGAACGCGGCGACCGCGATGAACAGGCCGGCGATGGTGCCGGCGTTCAGGCCGTCCACCAGGCGCAACGAGAAGGCCTCGCGGGCGCCGGGGCGCGCTTTCTGGCGGCGCTTGGCGATCCACAGCACCAGGCCGGAACCGACCATGCCGGTGCCCGCCAGGCTGACCAGGAAATAGAACCAGCGCAGCAGCGGCTCGGCGAACAGGCCCAGGTGCAGGCCGACCACCACGCCGGCGGTGCGCACGGTCGGGCTCAGTTCGTCCTGCCCTTCCTGGAACGCGCCGGTGACGCCATCGAAGCGCGCATACGGCGCGAGCCGGCCATAGGACACGCCATCGGCCGCATCGCGCGTCACGGTGACGGTGGCGCCGGCATCGCCGGGGTTGTTGACCGTGACGCGGCCCACGCGGCCATGCCAGCGCTGCTGCACCTGGTCCACCAGCGGCGCCAGGGCAACGAGAGGCGCGGGTTCGTTGCGCGGCGGCGTGACCTTGAACGCCGCGAACACGTCATCCGAATACTGGCGCGGGTTTTCATAGACCGCCATGATGCCGGCCGGCATCAGCATGGCCATGAACAGCACCAGGCCGCTGAAGGTGATCATCAGGTGGAACGGCAAGCCCAGCACCGACAGCGCGTTGTGGCCGTCCATCCAGGCCCGCTGCCCGCCCTTTTTCGGACGGAAGGTGAAGAAGTCGGCGAAGATCTTCTTGTGCGTGATGATGCCGCTGATGATGGCCACCAGCATGAACATGCCGGCGATGCTGGCGAGCCAGCGCCCCCACGGGAACGCGGTCTCGAGTTCGAAATGGAAGCGGTAGAAGAAGTCGCCGCCGCGCGTCTCGCGCCCTTCGACGGCCTGGCCGGTCCGCGGGTCGAGCTTGGCGCGCACGAAGCCGCGCTCGCCCGGCTTGGGCTTGGGCACCTGGTACAGCAGCTGGATCACCGGTTCGCGGTCGGTCGGCGGCGTGATGAACCAGCGCTTGGCGTCAGGCGCGTGCTCGGTCAGGTAGCGCTGCGCCATGGCCACGGACTCGAGCGTGGGCGCGGCCTGCACCTGGATCTCGGGCTGCATCCAGCGGGTGATCTCGGGCCGGAAGAACGACAGCGTGCCGGTCAGGAACATCGCGAACAGCACCCAGCCGAAGATCAACCCCGACCAGGTGTGCAGCCACGACATGGATTGGCGCAGGCCCTCTTCGCCTTGCGCTTTTCCGTTAGCGGGTTTCATGCGCCCCCCACCATGCGGCCGATCAGGAACAGGCCGCCGAACAGCGCCGCCGGCAGCAGGATGCCAGCCCAGGCGCGCCAGGCGTTGCGGGTGGCGAACACCCAGATGACGCCACAGGTGTAGACCACGAAGGCCGACATCTGCGCCGTGACCACGGCATCGGCGCGCTGCATGGGCAGCCAGACGGCCAGGCAGGCCGCGGCCGCCGAGGCCAGGCCGTAGCCGCCGAGGATGGCGGCCAGGGCCCGCGAGGCCACGGCAAGACGGTAGCGCATCATGCCTGCGCCGGCTGCGGGAGCTTTCACTTGGTCACGTTGAAGGTCAGGGTGGAAACGTAGCGGATCTTGGCGTAGGCCTTGCCGTCGGCCTCGCCGGCCTTGTCCTCGACGTGGGCGGCTTCCAGCACGTACTGGCCCGGCCACGGCGTGGTGATCTCGATGCGGCCGTTCTCGTCGCTGTGGAAACGCTTTTCCCACTTCGGCGGGCCGAACACGGTGACTTCGGTCTTGGCGAGCGGCTTGCCCTTGAACTGCAGCACGAAGGTATTGCTGCCCGCGGCGGCCGGCACCAGTTCCAGGTCGAGCTTGCCCTGGGTGTCTTCGCGGCCGGCCTTGGCGCCGTACTGCATCAGCGTGTCCTTGAACTGGATCGGCTGCGACAGGCGCACGTCGCCCTTGCCGGCGGCGGCGAACTCGACGAAATCCGCGCCCTCGGCCGACGCCTTGAGCGCCTTGCCGTCGGCGCCGGTCACCACCGGCGCCACCAGGACCTTGCCCAGGAGGCCGTCGCGCTTTTCACGCAGGTCGTCCGCCCATTCGCCGAAGTACGCCTTTGCCGGGCCCTGGTCGGCCCGCTCGAGCCAGACGAAGTGCGCCTGCGCCGCGCCGGCGCTGCCCAGCAGCGCAATGGCTGCCAAAGTCCTTGCGAATTTCATTGTCGATCTTCCTGTTATGAATGCCGGTCCGGAACCGCCCCCGCGGCGGCCGCCTTATCGGCAAGGGTCTGAATTATAACCATTCTCACTACGATGTGAGGATCTGCGCGCGCGCCCGTCCACGGCCGGGCCGTGGACGGGCCATCTGGCCTACCAGCGATAACGCAGGCTGGCCTTGATCGAGCGCTGGTAGCCGTACCAGCACCAGGAATCGCCCGAGCACGAGGCGATGTATTCCTTGTCGAACAGATTCTGCACGTTCAGCGCCACCTGCATGCCCTTGAGCGATGGCGACACGCGGCCCAGGTCGTAGTCCAGCATCAGGTCGAACAGCGTGACCGACGGCACCTTCATGGTGTTGGCCTCGTCGCCATACGACGATCCGATGTAGCGCACGCCGCCGCCCACGCCCAGGCCGGCCAGCGGACCGCCCTGCAACTGGTAGCGGGCCCAGGCCGAGGCCTGCTGCGACGGCACGCCCACCGGCGCCTTGCCCTTGAGATTCAGACCGGTCGTACCGGGATTGGCCTTGGAATAGGCGTTGTCCAGCAACGAATAGCCCGCCATCAGCGTCAGGCCGCGCAGCGGCTCGGTCTTGGCTTCCAGCTCGACGCCCTGCGTGCGCAGTTCTCCCGACTGGATCTGGCAGCGCGCGTTCGACGTGCCGCACAGGTGCGCCGGGTCCGGATCGGTGGTCAGCATGTTCTCGCGGCGGATGTCGAACGCGGCCACCGGCAGCAACGTCGCGCTGCCCGGCGGCTGGCACTTGATGCCGACCTCGTACTGGTTGCCCTCGATCGGCTTGAACGGCGCGTTGTTCCAGCCGGTGCCCGATTGCGGCTCGAACGATTCGGAATAGCTGAAGTACGGCGCCACGCCGTTGTCGAAGTTATAGATCACGCCGAAACGGCCGGTGAAGGCCTCGGCCCGCAGCGACGAGGGCGTGGTGCGGCCGGTGGCGATGGCGGTGCTTTCACCGACGTTGCGCGACCAGTCGTAGCGTCCGCCCAGCAGCACAGAGAGGCGATCGATCTTGATCTGGTCCTGGAAGTACAGGCCGGTCTGGTACTGCGTGGTGGTGGCGTCGGTCGAGAACGGCGGCACCGGGATGTTCTGGTGGTTGTCCGGGTTCATCACGTTCAGCGCGGGCGCGCTGCCGAAGCCCGACAGCGTGTCGGTCTTGACGTGCTGGTAGTCGAAGCCCAGCAGCACCGTGTGGCCGAAGGCGCCGGTGTTGAAACGCGCCTGCAGGTTGTTGTCGATGGTCAGCGCGCCGACCTCGACGTCGGTCGCGATCGCGGCGCGCTGCTGATACAGGTAGCGGCTGTCGGTGTAGCCGTAGAAGCGGCTGGACGCGCCGTAGATGCTGCGGTACTTGGCGTCGGAATGGGTCCAGCGCAGGCTCTGCGTCGCCTTCAGGCTGTCGCTGAAGCGGTGGTCCAGCACATAGCCGAGCGAATAGCTCTTGCGGTCGCTTTTCTCGAAGTTGGCGTCGCCGTCGTAGTAGCTCGGAGACAGGCGGATGCCGTCCGGCGCCGACAGCAGCGAGCGCATCGGCGGCACCGCGCCGTAGGAACCCATGTCGGGATCGCGCTGGAAATTCGTCAGCACGGTCAGCGAGGTGTCGCCGCTGGGCTTCCAGGTGAAGGCCGGCGAGACGAAATAGCGGCGCTCCTTGGTGTGGTCGATCTGGCCGTCGGACATGTAGCCCGATCCCACCAGGCGGTACAGGTACTTGCCGTCCGTATCGAGCGGGCCGCCGAAATCGAAATTGGCGCGCCGGTAGTCGTAGTTGCCGACCTGCAGCTCGACTTCATGCAGCGCTTCTTCCAGCGGCCGCTTGCTAACCTGGTTGACCACCCCGCCGGGGCCGCCCTGCCCATACATCACCGAGGCCGGCCCTTTCAGCACGTCCACGCGCTCCAGGCGGTAGGCATCCACCTGCGGCAGGGCATCGCGCCCGCCAAACACGCGCAAGCCGTCCAGGTAGGTCGACGCGGAGAAACCGCGCACGCTGAACTGGTCCAGCCGCGTGGCGGTGGCGCCGCGCGTTTCGGTCGCCACGCCGGGCGTATAGCGCAGCACCTGGTTCAGCGTCTGCGCGCCCTGCTCCGCGATCTGCTCGCGCGTGACCACGGACACCGATTGCGGCGTCTCGATCAGCGGGGTGTCGGTCTTGGTGGCGCTGACGCTGGCGCCGGCCACATAGCCCACGGTCGGCGCCAGCGCGCTGAGGGAATTGCCCGACACCGTGACTGGCGCCAGCGTATGCGTATCACCCGCCTGCGCGGCCGGGGCCGCCACCAGCGTCCAGGTGTTGCCGGACTGGGCGCGCGCCAGCAGGCCGCTGCCCGCCAGGATGCGGGCAAAGCCCGCGCCCACCGAATAGGCGCCGTCCAGGCCGTCGGAGCGCAGGCCGCGCACCTGGGCCGGGTCGAACGACAGCACCACGCCCGCACTGCGCGCGAACTGGGTCAACGCATCGCCGAGCGGACCGGCGGCGATCTGGTAGGTGCGCGGGGCCTGGGCCGCGGCGGGCGAGGCTTGCGCCCAGGCGGCAGGCGCGGCGGCCAGCCAGGCGCCGGCGCAGGTCGCGGCAAGCACGGCCAGGCGGCCGGCGGTCAAGGTCGCGCGCGGGCGCGGGCAGGATGAAGCGGACACGAAAAACTCCCTGTACGTAGGTCTCTATCTCTGCCTTTCCGTACCGGGAACAAAAACCTGCAATGCGTCGAGCGAGAAAATTGTAACGATCAGACCGCGCGCGGACCGACCTGCAGCCAATACTGCGTATGCCGCGTCACCACGATGGGCAGGGCCGGCTCCAGCGCCCTGAGCGCGCGTTCGGCGTCGTCCAGCGGAAAGACGCCCGACAGCCGCAGCCCGGCCACCGCCGGGTCCACCCGGATCACGCCGATCCGCTGGCGCGCCAGGTATTGGGCGAAGTAATCCAGGCGCCAGTCCTTGGCCACCACCAGGCCGTCGACCCAGGCCAGGCGGTCCGGATCCGCGGCATGCCGCTCGACGGCGCCCTGCGCGCCATAGGTCAGGCGCTCGCCCGCCTCGGCCTGGGCCTGCCGCCCGTCGCGCAGCAGCGCGACGCTGCCCTGGTAGACCCCCAGCCGCGCGCCGTCATCCATGCGCCGCACGTCAAAGCGCGCGTTCTCGGCCAACAGCGCGCCGTAGCCCGTATCCACCCGCAGCGCGGTCGCGCCCGCCCGCGCTTGCGCGTTGACCAGAATCTCACCGCGCAGCAGATCGATGCCGCGCGCGCCGCCGTCGAGCCGCAAGCGCAGCGCGCTGTCGCTGTTCAAGGTGATCAGCAGGCCATCGGCCACCGCGACCGTGCGCCGTTCGCCGACGCCGGTGCTCAGGTCCGCCGCCAGGCGTTGCCACGGCGTGTGCCGGTATCCGGCCCATCCCGCCACGCCGACGCCCGCAAGCGTCAGCATGGCGCGCAAAGCCCGGCGGCGGCCGGCCGGCCCCGGCGCGTCCAGCGCCGCATGCGCCAATGCCGCGGGAACGCGGCGCGCATCGTGGCCGATCATTTCCAGCCGATCCCAGGCCTGCCGGTGCAGGGGATCCCGCGCCAGCCAGGCATCACAGGCGTCGCGGTCGTGCGCATCGGCCTGACCGGATTGCAGACGGGCCCACCAGGCGATGGCCTCGCGCACCACGGACTCCGACGGCCTGCCGAGGACGCTAGTCATAAAGCGCCGCATAGCAGGCGGACATGGCGCGCACCATGTACTGCTGCACGGAACTGAGCGACACGCCGAGCCGCTGCGCGATTTCGGGATAGGTCAGGCCGTCCAGCTGCGACAACAGGAACGCCGAGCGCGCCTTGGGCGGCAGGCTGTCGAGCAGCCGGTCGAGCTGCATCAGGGCCTGCATCTGCTCGGCCTGCGTTTCGGGCGACGGCGCATGGGCCTCGGGCATCGCGGCCAGATAGGCCAGATAAGCGTGTTCCAACGCCGCGTGGCGCTGATGATCGACCACCAGGCCCTTGGCGATGGTGGTCAGCAGGGCGCGGGCATCGCCGGCGCGCACCGTCTTGCGGCCCTGGATGACGCGCACGAACACATCCTGCGCCAGGTCCTCGGCGCGGTGCGCGCAGCCGAGCTTGCGGCGCAGCCAGCCGAACAGCCATGGCCGATGGTCGCGGTACAGGCCATCGACGGGCGTGACGGACGCATCGGCGCACGAGGCCGAAGACGGAATGAAGGGGGAAGACACTTGAAGACTGCGGTACGGGACCTGAAGTCTTCGGATCTTAATTGATAATGACTTGCATTACTAATGCTAACCACGCAAACCGCCCCGCGCGCGTCCACGGGGCGGGCGCTTGCGGCATAACTACAACGTTACGGTCAGGCGGCGCTCGGATTCCAGGTATTCGCGCGACTGCATTTCGAGAATGCGCGAGACCGTGCGGTGGAATTCATTGGCCAGCACGCCCTCGGTATAGATTTCCTCGGGTTCGCACTCGGCCGACATGATCAGCTTGACGCGGTGATCGTAGAACACGTCGATCAGCCAGGTGAAGCGGCGCGCCTCGGAGGCCTGCCGCGGTCCCATGCGCGGCACGCCGGACAGGATCACGGCGTGGAAGCGGTTGGCCAGCTCCAGGTAATCATTCTGCGAACGCGGGCCGCCGCACAGCGTGGCGAAGTCGAACCACACCACCGAACCGGCCAGCGCCAGCGCGCGGATCTCGCGGTGCTCGATGTGCAGCACCGGCTCCTGCGGCGGCGTGTCGGCCAGGCTGTCGAACGCCTGCTGCAGCGCCTGCTGCGCATGCTCATCGAGCGGCGAGTGATAGCACTGCACCTGCTCGAGCGAACGGCGGCGGTAATCGACGCCGGCATCCACGTTCATCACGTCCATGCGCGCCTGGATCAGCTCGATCGCCGGCAGCACGCGGTCGCGGTGCAGGCCGTCGGGATACAGCGTCGATGGCTCGTAGTTGGAGGTCATCACGAACGAGGTGCCGTACTCGAACAGCTTGAACAGCAGACGGTGCAGGATCATCGCGTCCGCCACGTCCGACACATGGAACTCGTCGAAACAGATCAGGCGATAACGCTTGGCGACGCGCTTGGCGACCTCGTCCAGCGGGTCCTGCATGCCCTTCACTTCTTCCAGCTCGCGGTGCACGCCGCGCATGAATTCGTGGAAGTGCAGGCGCGTCTTGCGCACCACCGGCACGGTGGCGTAGAACGCGTCCATCAGGAAGCTCTTGCCGCGCCCCACCCCGCCCCACAGATACACGCCGCGCGGCACGTCGGGACGGTTCAATAGCTTCTTGAGCGCGTTCGAGCGCAGCGCCTTGAACTTGACCCATTCGTCGTAATAGCGCTGCAGCCGGTCGATCGCCTTTTTCTGGGCGGCGTCGGGCTGGTAGCCGCGTTCGGCCAGGGCTTGTTCGTAGTATTCGCGGACGTTCATGGGGAAGGCAGGTCAGGCAAATGAAAAAAAGGGCGGGTCCGAGAACCCGCCCCTTTGGCTAAGCCGCAGCGCGGTGCCGGATCAGAAGTTCAAGGCGCGCTTGTCGACGGCCAGGGCGGCTTCCTTCACGGCTTCCGACAGCGTCGGGTGCGCATGGCAGATGCGGGCGATGTCTTCGGCGGCGCCGCGGAATTCCATGATGGTCACGGCTTCCGAGATCAGTTCCGAGGCCATCGGGCCCACGATGTGCACGCCCAGGACTTCGTCGGTCTTGGCATCGGCGATCACCTTGGCGAAGCCGGTGGTGTCACCCAGCGCGCGGGCGCGGCCGTTGGCCAGGAACGGGAAGCTGCCGGCCTTGTACTCGCGGCCTTCGGCCTTGAGCTGCTGCTCGGTCTTGCCGACCCAGGCGATTTCCGGCGAGGTGTAGATGACCCACGGCACGGTGTCGAAGTTGACGTGGCCGTGCTGGCCGGCGATGCGCTCGGCAACCGCCACGCCCTCTTCCTCGGCCTTGTGCGCCAGCATCGGGCCGCGCACCACGTCGCCCACCGCCCAGACGTTGGGCAGATTGGTCTTGCAATCGCCGTCCACGGCAACGAAGCCGCGCTCGTCGAGCTTCAGGCCCACGGCGTCGGCGTTCAGGCCGCCGGTGTAGGGCACGCGGCCGATCGAGACGATCAGCTTGTCGACCACCAGCTTCTGCTCGGCGCCCTTGGCGTCGACGTAGGGCACGGTCACCGACTTGGCGGTCGCCTTGATCTCGCCGATCTTGACGCCCATCTGGATGTTCAGGCCTTGCTTGGTGAAGGCCTTCAGGGCTTCCTTGGCCACTTGCTGGTCGGCGGCGGCCAGGAATTCCGGCATCGCTTCCAGGATGGTGACTTCCGAACCCAGGCGGCGCCACACGCTGCCCATTTCCAGACCGATGACGCCGGCGCCGATCACGCCCAGCGACTTCGGCACGGCGCCGATGTTCAGCGCGCCGTCGTTGGACAGCACGACCTTTTCATCGAACGGCAGGCCGGGCAGCTCGCGCGCCGACGAACCGGTGGCGACCACCACGTGCTTGGCAACCAGGTCTTCCTCGGCGGTGCCGGTGACCTTGATGGCCCAGCCGCCCTCGACCTGGCCGACGAACGCGCCCTTGCCATGGAAGAAGGTGACCTTGTTCTTCTTGAACAGGTACAGGATGCCGTCGTTGTTCTGCTTGACCACCGAGTTCTTGCGGCCGATCAGCGTGTCGAGCTTCAGGCTGACGCCCTTGACTTCGATGCCGTGCTCGGCGAAGTGGTGGTTGGCCTGCTCGTAGTGCTCGGACGATTGCAGCAGCGCCTTGGACGGGATGCAACCAACGTTGGTGCAGGTGCCGCCGGGGGCCGGGCCGCCCTGGCCGTTCTGCCAGGCGTCGATGCAAGCCACCGACATGCCGAGCTGCGCGGCGCGGATGGCGGCGATGTAGCCGCCGGGGCCCGCGCCGATGACGACGACGTCGAATTGTTTGGACATAGTGTTCTCGCGAATGAGGAGGGAGTGAAACTCGCCCCGGCCCGCGCGAGCCGGCCCGAGGGGCCGGCCGGGCGCCGCCGGCCCGAAGGCCGCGGCGGCGCCGGGCTCAGGGCGCCGAGATTACAGGTCCAGCAACAGGCGCTGCGGATCTTCCAGGGCGTCCTTCATGGCGACCAGGCCCAGGACGGCTTCGCGGCCGTCGATGATGCGGTGGTCGTAGGACAGGGCCAGGTAGTTCATCGGGCGGATGACGATCTGGCCGTTTTCCACCACGGCGCGATCCTTGGTGGCGTGCACGCCCAGGATGGCCGATTGCGGCGGGTTGATGATCGGGGTCGACAGCATCGAGCCGAACACGCCACCATTGGAGATCGAGAACGTGCCGCCGGTCATCTCTTCGATGCCCAGCTTGCCGTCGGCGGCGCGGCGGCCGAAGTCGGCGATGGTCTTTTCGATCTCGGCGATCGACAGCTGGTCGGCGTTGCGCAGGATCGGCACCACCAGGCCACGCGGGCTGCCGACAGCGATACCGATGTCGAAGTAGCCGTGGTAGATGATGTCCTTGCCGTCGATCGAGGCGTTGATCAGCGGGAACTTCTTCAGCGCGGCAACGGCGGCCTTGACGAAGAACGACATGAAGCCCAGCTTGATGCCGTGTTCCTTCTCGAACTTGTCCTTGTACTTGTTGCGCAGATCGATGACCGCTTGCATGTTCACTTCGTTGAACGTGGTCAGGATCGCGTTTTCCTGTTGCGATTGCAGCAGGCGCTCGGCGATGCGGGCGCGCAGGCGGCTCATCGGCACGCGCTGTTCCGGACGGCCGTCCAGCGACAGCGTGGTCGGGGCCGGAGCGGCGGCGGCCTTGGCCGGGGCGGCCTTGGCGGCGGGGGCGCTGGCGTTCAGGGCGTCGCCCTTGGTGACGCGGCCGTCACGGCCGGAGCCGGCGACGTTGGCGGCGTCCACGCCCTTTTCGGCGAGGATCTTGGCGGCGGCGGGCGAAGCCACGCCGGCGGCGGCGGTCGAGGCGGGAGCGGCCGGGGCGGCGGCGGCTTGCGCGGCGGCCTTGGGCGCTTCGGCGGCGGGGGCGGTGGCCGGGGTGGCGGCGGCCTTGCCGGCGGTGTCGATACGGGCCAGGACTTCGCCCGAGGTGACGGTGCTGCCATCGCCCTTGACGATTTCAGCCAGCACGCCCGAGGCGGGAGCCGGCACTTCCAGCACGACCTTGTCGGTTTCGACTTCGATCAGGATTTCGTCCGCTTCGACGGCAGCGCCGGGCTGCTTCTTCCAGGTCAGCAGGGTCGCTTCGGAAACGGATTCGGAGAGTTGGGGGACGACGACGTCGGTGATAGCCATTTTGTTTATTCCGTAGAGTGTGTGTTCTGGACCGCGCGGCGCGGGCAAAGTTCGAAAGCGGGTTGCTGGAACTTGCCGCACGCCGCGCGTGCATCGGGTTGGTTACTTGGTCAGCATGACCTTGAACTTGGGCGCGAAAGCCGTTTCGATCAGGGCCTTCTGCTGTTCCTGGTGCTTGGCCAGGTAGCCCACGGCCGGCGATGCCGACGCGGCGCGGCCGGCGTAACCCAGCTTCTGGCCTTCGACCATGTTCTCGTACACGTGATGCTGAACGTAGAACCACGCACCCTGGTTCTGCGGCTCGTCCTGGACCCAGATCACTTCGGTGGCCTTCGGGTACTTGCGCAGTTCGGTCTCGAACGACTTGTGCGCGAACGGGTACAGCTGCTCGACGCGGACGATGGCGACGTTGTCGGCGCCACGTTCACGGCGGGCATTGACCAGATCGTAGTAGACCTTGCCCGAGCAAGCCAGCACGCGCTTGACCTTGGCGGCGTCGATGGCCTCGTCGACCTCGCCGATGACCGGGCGGAAGCTGCCGCCGGCCAGTTCGGTCAGGGGCGAACCGGCGTCCTTGTTGCGCAGCAGCGACTTGGGCGTGAACAGCACCAGCGGCTTGCGGAACGGGCGGATCATCTGGCGACGCAGCACATGGAAGATCTGCGAGGCCGAGGTCGGCTGGATCACTTGCATGTTGTTGTCGGCGCACAGCTGCAGGAAGCGCTCGATGCGGCCCGACGAGTGCTCGGGACCCTGGCCTTCGTAGCCGTGCGGCAGCATCAGCGTCAGGCCCGACTGGCGGCCCCACTTGGCTTCGCCGGAGCTGATGAACTGGTCGATCACGACCTGGGCGCCGTTGACGAAGTCGCCGAACTGGCCTTCCCAGATGGTCAGCGTGTTGGGTTCGGCGCTCGAGTAGCCGTATTCGAAGCCCAGCACGGCCTCTTCGGACAGCACCGAGTCGATCACGGTGAACGGAGCCTGGCCTTCCGAGACGTTCTGCAGCGGAATGTAGGTGCCGTCGTTCCAGCGCTCGCGGTTCTGGTCGTGCAGCACGGCGTGGCGGTGCGTGAACGTGCCGCGGCCCGAGTCCTGGCCGGTGATGCGGATGGCGTAGCCCGACGAAACCAGCGTGGCGAAGGCGAGGTGTTCGCCCATGCCCCAATCCAGGTTCATCTCGCCCTTGGCCATGGTGCGGCGGTCGTTCAGCAGCTTGGCGACCAGCGGGTGCACCGTGAAGCCTTCCGGCACCGTGGTGATGCGCTCGCCGATGCGCTTGAGCTCGGCCAGCGGCACGGCGGTGTCGGCCTGGTCGGTCCACTTGGCGCCCAGGAACGGCGACCAGTCGATGGCGTACTTGCTCTTGTAGTCGGTCAGCACCGGTTCAATGGTGCGCTGGCCGTCTTCCATCAGCTGACGGTAGTCCTTGACCAGCTGGTCGGCTTCGCCTTCGGCCAGCACGCCTTGCGTGGTCAGCTTGTCGGCGTACAGCTTGCGCGTGCCGGGGTGGTGGCCGATGCGCTTGTACATCAGCGGCTGCGTCAGCGACGGGGTGTCCTGCTCGTTGTGGCCCAGCTTGCGGAAGCAGACGATGTCGACCACGACGTCGTGGCGGAACTGCAGGCGGTAATCCAGGGCCAGCTTGGTGATGAACACGACGGCTTCGGGATCGTCGCCGTTGACGTGGAACACCGGGGCTTCGATCATCTTGGCCACGTCGGTGCAATACAGCGTCGAGCGCGAGTCGCGCGGATCCGACGTGGTGAAGCCGATCTGGTTGTTGATGACGATGTGCATCGTGCCGCCCGTGCCGTAGCCGCGGGTCTGGGCCAGGTTCAGCGTTTCCATCACCACGCCCTGGCCGGCGAAGGCCGCGTCGCCGTGCACCAGCACCGGCAGCACTTGCTTGCCTTCGGCGTCGCCGCGGCGTTCCTGGCGGGCGCGCGCGCTGCCTTCGACCACGGGGTTGACGATTTCCAGGTGGGACGGGTTGAACGCCAGCGACAGGTGCACCGGACCGCCACGGGTCGACAGGTCGCTCGAGAAGCCGTTGTGGTACTTCACGTCGCCATCGGTCAGGCCTTCGGCGTGCTTGCCTTCGAACTCGGCGAACAGGTCGCCGGGCATCTTGCCCATGATGTTCACGAGCAGGTTCAGGCGGCCGCGGTGGGCCATGCCGACCACGATTTCCTGGACGCCGTTTTCACCGGCGTGGTTCACCACTTCGTCCATCGAGGCGATGAAGCTTTCGCCGCCTTCCAGCGAGAAGCGCTTCTGGCCGACGTACTTGGTGTGCAGGAAACGCTCGAGGCCTTCGGACTCGGTCAGCTGCTGCAGGATGTGACGCTTTTCCTCGACCGAGTAGGTCGGCGCGCCCAGCGTGGTTTCCAGGCGTTCCTGGATCCAGCGCTTGGCGGCGGGGTCGGAGATGTGCGTGAATTCAGCACCGATGCTGCGGCAGTACGTGTCGCGCAGCGCCTTCAGGATGTCGCGCAGCGTCATGGTGCTGGCGGTCGTAAAGTAGGTGTTGGTGGCCGAGTAGGTCTGGTCCAGGTCGGCTTCGGTCAGGCCGTAGAAGGCCGGATCGAGTTCGGGGATCGGGGGACGTTCCTGGCGCTTGAGCGGATCCAGGTCGGCCCAGCGCGAACCCAGCGAGCGGTAGGCGGCGATCAGCGATTGCACCGAGACTTGCTTGGAGGCGACGCTCAGATCGGGTTCGGCGGCGCGTTGCACGAAGGCATTGGCCTTGGCGCGCTGGGCGAACGATTCGACGATGGGAGCGTGGGCCTGGTCGCGGGTGGATTCCTGGCCGTCGGTCGCGGGAGCGTGCTGCAGCTGGTCGAAGTATTCGCGCCAGTTGTCAGGTACCGAACCGGGGTTGTCGAGGTAGGCTTCGTAAAGCTCCTCAACGTAGGGGGCATTTCCCCCAAACAAGTAAGACGTGGATAGGGATTCTATTTCCGAAGACATAATCGCTTCACCTTTACGAGTGCTTCACTCGATTACGATGCAGGAAAACCTTCCGCGACACGGGCTTCCCGTTTAGCGGATAGCAGGGGCAGAAGGCGCGTACAAGCCTTGAAAGCCGTATGGATGAAAGTATAACCCTTTGAGTTTATGGGCGTCTTCTTGCGATTGCGTGACGCAAAAGCGCAAGCGGAATGGCTCCATGCGGTATTGGAATGTCCGCCCAACCCCTGCAATTACGCTGTCTACTCGCCACCAATTTCCGCTAACGAAAAATGCCGCAATGCGGCATTTTTTTTGGCCCGCGCACGGGGTGTTGCGCAATAGCCTCGTCAGAGCGGCAGCTCGGTGGTCGACAGGATCTCTTTCAGGACGAAAAAAGTGCGGATCTGGCGCACCCCGGGCAGCTTGATGATCTCGCCCGCGTGCAGCTTGTTGAAGCGCTCCAGGTCGCGGATGCGCAGCATCAGGAAGTAGTCGAACTCGCCCGCCACGAGGTGGCATTCGAGGCAGCCGCTGATGCCGCGCGCCGCCGCTTCGAAGTCGGTGAAGGACTCGGGCGTGGAGCGGTCCAGCACCACCCCGACGATGACCAGCGTGGCCATCTCGACCTCAGCCGGTTCGAGCAGCGCCACGGTCTTCCGGATGATGCCCTCGGCCTTGAGCTTTTCCACGCGCCGCAGGCAGGCCGCGGGACTGAGGTGCACGCGCGCGCTCAGGTCCAGGTTGGTGATCTGGGCGTCCTGCTGCAGCAGGCGAAGGATCTGGCGGTCGATGCGATCCAGCCCGGCGATGGCGGCCATTCAATATGTCCCTATAAAATTTAATTTGGTTTTTATTTTTTATTCATAAATATTAGATCTAAAAATCCAATTTCCTAAAAATTTAAAAGGAAGAAATAAAAAAAATACGCAATTGACCAACAATCCGACGGGTTCCTATGATTTTTCCATCCGCGGCGCCGTCCGCCCGGACCCTTCCCCACCAGGAGCCCGCATGGATCCGCAACGCTTTCCCCGCCATCGCCTGACCTTCGGCGACACCCCCATCGAGAAGCTCGAGCGCCTGTCCGCCCATCTGGGCGGCAAGGTCGAGATCTATGCCAAGCGCGAGGACTGCAACAGCGGCCTGGCATTCGGCGGCAACAAGCTGCGCAAGCTGGAATACCTGATTCCGCAGGCGCTGGAACAGGGCTGCGACACGCTCGTCACCATCGGCGGCATCCAGTCCAACCACACCCGCATGGTGGCGGCGGTGGCCGCCAAGCTCGGCCTGGCCTGCGTGCTGGTGCAGGAAAACTGGGTGGACTACTCGGACGCGGTCTACGACCGGGTCGGCAACATCATGATGAGCCGGCTGATGGGCGCCGACGTGCGCCTGGTGGACCAGGGCTTCGACATCGGTTTCCGCCGCAGCTGGGAAGAGGCGCTGGAAGACGTGCGCAAGCGCGGCGGCAAGCCCTATGCGATCCCGGCCGGCGCCTCCGACCATGAGCTGGGCGGGCTGGGCTATGTCGGCTTCGCCGAGGAAGTGCGGCGGCAGGAGGCCGAGCTGGGCTTCAGGTTCGACTACATCGTGGTCTGCGCCGTCACCGGCAGCACCCAGGCCGGCATGGTGGTGGGCTTTGCCGCCGACGGCCGCGCCGACCGCGTGATCGGCATCGACGCCTCGGCCACGCCCGACCAGACCCGCGCGCAGATCCTGCGCATCGCGCGCCGCACCGCCGACATGGTGGGCCTGCAACGCCCCATCACGGACAGCGACGTGGTGCTGGACACGCGTTATGCGTACCCGGCCTACGGCCTGCCGTCGGCCGAGACCAACGAGGCCATCCGCCTGTGCGCGCGGCTCGAAGGGATGATGACCGACCCGGTCTACGAGGGTAAATCGATGCAGGGCATGATGGACATCGTGCGGCGCGGAGAGATTCCTGCCGGTTCCCGGGTGCTGTACGCGCATCTTGGGGGGGGTGCCGGCGATCAACGCCTACAGCTTTCTCTACCGCAACGGCTGACGGCGGCTACGGCGCCAGCGCCTGGCCCTGCGGCGACCTGCGCTGACCCGACCGATTACCGATGCCCACGAACAACCCGCCGGCAGCGCATGCCGGCGGGTTGTTCGTTTCAGGACGACCGATTTTCCCTGGCGTATTAGGGTCATCACTAATGATGTACATAAATTGTATACAGACAATGCGGTTTACCTTATCGTGTCGAACACGATGTCCACGCCCGCCCCGCCATGAGCACCTACGACGCCACCCAGCCCTACCCGCGTGACCTGATCGGCTACGGCCGCAACCCGCCGCATGCGCAATGGCCCGGCGGCGCCCGCATCGCGGTGCAGTTCGTGCTCAATTACGAGGAAGGCGGCGAAAACTGCGTGCTGCATGGCGACGCGGGGTCCGAGCAGTTCCTGTCCGAGATGTTCAATCCGGCCAGCTACCCGGAACGCCACCTGAGCATGGAAGGCATCTACGAGTACGGCTCGCGCGTGGGCGTCTGGCGCATCCTGCGTGAATTCGAAAAGCGCGGCCTGCCGCTCACGGTGTTCGCCGTCGGCATGGCGCTGCAGCGCCACCCCGAGCTGGCCTCGGCGCTGGTCGAACTCGACCACGAGATCGCCTGCCACGGCTGGCGCTGGGTGCACTACCAGAACGTGGACGAAGCCACCGAACGCGAGCACATGCGCCTGGGCATGGACGCCCTGGCGCAGCTGACCGGCGCCCGCCCGCTGGGCTGGTACACCGGCCGCGACAGCCCGCGCACGCGCCGCCTGGTGGCCGACTACGGCGGCTTCGAGTACGACAGCGACTACTACGGCGACGACCTGCCCTTCTGGATGCAGGTGCAAAAGAGCGACGGCAGCGTGGCGCCGCAACTGATCGTGCCCTACACCCTGGATTGCAACGACATGCGCTTCGCGCTGCCGCAGGGCTACTCGCACGCCGACCCGTTCTTCCAGTACCTCAAGGACAGTTTCGACGCGCTCTACGCCGAAGGCGACGAGGCCCCCAAGATGCTCAGCATCGGCATGCATTGCCGCCTGCTGGGCCGGCCGGGCCGCATCGTCGCCCTGCAACGCTTCCTGGACCACATCGCGCGCCACGACCGCGTCTGGGTCTGCCGCCGCCTGGACATCGCCCGGCACTGGCAGGCGCGCCATCCCTATCAACCCGCTCCCTGAACGGCGCAACCATGGCCCATACCCTCGCCCGATTCAACGACGCCGCGCCGCAAGACGCGGCCGCCATGCTGGCCGACCTGTATCCGCACGCGCCCTGGGCCGTGGACCAGGCGGTGCGCGCGCGGCCGGTGCACAGCGTGGCCCAGTTGCAGCTGGCGCTGCAACGCGCGGTGGACGACGCCGATGCCGCCGCGCAATTGGCGCTGCTGCGCGCCCAGCCCGCGCCCGCCCTCGCCGCCAACGCCGCAGCCGCGCTGGCCGCCGACCATGCCGCGCGTTTCGGCTTCCCGTTCGTGCTGTCCCGCTACGACCCGCGCGGCGCCCCCGTGCAAGACGCGCAGTGGGTCCAGGCCCTCGAACGCCGCCAGCACAACGCGCCGGACGATGAGCGCCGCGAGGCCCTGCGCCAATTGCACCGCGACGCCGAAGTGCAGTTGCACGAACGCTTCGGCGCCGAACCGCAACAGGGCAACGACATCTGGGACTGGCAGGAAAAACTCAGCGCGCACAGCGACCCCGGCTATGCCGAGAACGGCCAGCTCACCGTCACCTACCTGACCGATGCGCACCGCGCCTGCGCGCAGCGCATCTCGCACTGGATGCGCGATTGCGGCTTCGACGAAGTCGGCATCGACGCGGTCGGCAACGTGGTCGGCCGCTACCATGCGGTCCGCGCCGATGCGCCCATCCTGATGAGCGGCAGCCATTACGACACGGTGCGCAATGCCGGCAAATACGACGGCCGCCTCGGCATCTTCGTGCCGATGGCCTGCGTGCGCGCGCTGCACCGTCAGGGCCGGCGCCTGCCCTACGCGATCGAAGTGATCGCCTTTTCCGAAGAAGAGGGCCAGCGCTATCCGGCCACCTTCCTCGGTTCCGGCGCGCTGATCGGCGACTTCCAGCCGCGCTGGCTGGAACAGAAGGACGCCGACGGCATCAGCATGCGCGAGGCCATGGCGCACGCGGGGCTGTGTATCGACGACATTCCCAAGCTCAAGCGCGACCCGGCCCGTTATCTGGGCTTTGTCGAAGTGCATATCGAACAGGGCCCCGTGCTCAATGAAATGGGCCTGCCGCTGGGCGTGGTCACCTCCATCAACGGCTGCGTGCGCTACCGCGTGCGGATCCACGGCACGGCCTGCCACGCCGGCACCACGCCGATGGACCGGCGCCGCGACGCCGCCGTGGCCGCGGCCGAGCTGATCGTGTTCGTCGAAGGCCGCGCCGCGCGCGACGGCGACTCGGTCGGCACCGTCGGCATGCTGGAAGTGCCCAATGGCTCGATCAACGTGGTGCCCGGCGAATGCCGCTTCAGCCTCGACCTGCGCGCGCCCAGCGATCCGCAGCGCGATGCGCTGGCCACGGACGTGCTGGCCGAACTGGAAGCGATCTGCCAGCGCCGCGGCCTGCGCTACACGCTCGAGGAGACCATGCGCGCCGCCGCCGCGCCCAGCGCGCCGGCCTGGCAGCAACGCTGGGAGCGCGCGGTCCAGGCGCAGGGCGTGCCGGTCCACTGCATGCCCAGCGGCGCCGGCCACGACGCCATGAAGCTGCACGAGATCATGCCGCAAGCCATGCTGTTCGTGCGCGGCCAGAACGCCGGCATCAGCCACAACCCGCTCGAATCCACCACCAACCACGACATGCAGCTGGCCGCGCAGGCAATGCAGCGGCTGCTTGACGATCTCGCCAACGAAGCAACGAGCTGAACCATGACCGATTACGCCCGACTCGACGCCTGGGTGGACGCCCACTTCGATGAAGAAGTGCGCTTCCTGCAGGAACTGGTGCGCGTGCCGACCGACACGCCGCCGGGCAACAACGCCCCCCACGCCGTCCGCACCGCCGAACTGCTGCAGGGCTTCGGCCTGCAGGCCGAGTCCCATCCCGTGCCCGCCGACGAGGTGCGCGCCTATGGCATGGAATCCATCACCAACCTGATCGTGCGCCGCGAATACGGCGCCGGCGGCCGCCGCGTCGCGCTCAACGCCCATGGCGACGTGGTGCCGCCGGGCGACGGCTGGGAGCACGATCCGTACGGCGCCGAGATCGTGGACGGCAGCCTGTACGGCCGCGCCGCCGCGGTCAGCAAGAGCGATTTCGCCAGCTTCACCTTCGCGCTGCGCGCGCTGGAAGCGGTGGCCCGTCCGAGCCACGGCGCGGTCGAGCTGCATTTCACCTACGACGAGGAATTCGGCGGCCTGCTCGGGCCCGGCTGGCTACTGCGCCAGGGGTTGACGAAACCCGACCTGCTGATCGCGGCCGGCTTCAGCTATGAAGTCGTGACGGCGCACAACGGCTGCCTGCAGATGGAAGTCACGGTGCACGGCAAGATGGCGCACGCCGCCATTCCCGCCACCGGCGTGGACGCGCTGCAGGGCGCGGTCGGCATCATGAACGCGCTGTATGCGCAGAATGCGCGCTATCGCGGGATCACCTCGCAGGTCGAAGGCATCAGCCACCCCTACCTGAACATCGGCCGCATCGAAGGCGGCACCAACACCAACGTGGTGCCCGGCAAGGTCGTGTTCAAGCTGGACCGCCGCATGATCCCCGAAGAGAACGCGGCCGAGGTCGAGGCCGACATCCGCCGCATCATCGAAGACGCCGCGGCCGCCGCGCCCGGCATCCGCGTCGAGATCAGGCGCCTGCTGCTGGCCAACGCCATGCGGCCGCTGCCCGGCAACCAGCCACTGGTGGACGCCCTGCGCAAGCACGGCCAGGAGCTGTTCGGCGAGCCCATCCCCGCCATGGGCACGCCGCTCTATACCGACGTGCGCCTGTATGCTGAGGCCGGCGTTCCCGGTGTGATCTACGGCGCCGGTCCGCGCACCGTGCTGGAATCGCACGCCAAGCGCAGCGACGAGCGCGTAGTGCTGGAAGACCTGCGGCGCGCCACCAAGGTCATCGCCCGCACATTGGCCGACCTGCTGCGATCCGCATGAAAAAAGGGCATGGCGCCCGCGCGCCATGCCCCTTGATCGATGCGTCGCGGCGCTACGCCAGCCGCATCACCCGGCGCCAGAACAGCACCGCCACCAGCGCGAATACCGCCAGCCCCAGGAACGAGGCGGTGCGCGCGAACTCCTCGCCCGCGATCGCCAGCGGCGCATCGGTGCCGGCGGCGCCGATGATGGCCGCCATCACCACGCCCACCAGGCTCTCGCCCACGATCAGGCCGGAGGCGATCAGCACGCCGCGCCGGTTGGCGGCCTCGGCGAACGACTCGTAGTCCTTGCCGGCGGCCGCGGCGCGACGGCGCAGCGCCCGCTCCAGCAGCCAGGCCAGCAGCGCGCCGGCCACGATCGGCGCCGCCACGGTCGGCGGCAGGTAGATGCCGATACCCACCGCCAGCACCGGGATGCGCGCCACCTTGCAGGTGCGCTTGAGGATCTCGTCCAGCACGATCAGGCCGACGCCCACCGCCATGCCGATCAGGATCATGGTCCAGTTCAGCTGGTGCGTGAAAATGCCGCGCGCGATCGCCAGCATCAGCGTGGCCTGCGGCGCCGACAGCGCCTGCGCCGGATCCATGCCTTCGCGCGGCATGGCGTCGGCAAAGCCGTAGGCGTTGTACAGCAGCTCCAGCACCGGCGAGATCACCGCGGCGCCGACCACGCAGCCGATCAGCAGCGCCACCTGCTGGCGCCAGGGCGTCGCGCCCACCAGCCAGCCGGTCTTCAGGTCCTGCAGGTTGTCGTTCGAGATCGACGCCACGGCCACCACCGCCGACGTGCTGAAGATGGCCAGCGCGATCGTCATCTGCACGCCGTTCTGCACCGCCAGCAATTCGCCGCCCAGGGCCAGCATCAGCAACGACACCAGCACGATGGCGACGATGCCCACGCCCGAGATCGGGCTGGTCGACGACCCCACCAGGCCGGCCATGTAGCCGCAGGCGGCCGCCACCAGGAAGCCGAACACGAAGGCGAACAGCACCGCGTAGGCCACCAGCTTCCAGATGGCCGCGGCCGACAGCGGCGCGCCCGCCAGGAACACCTGGAAGGTGATCACCAGCACCGCCACCAGCACCAGCGTGACCACCGAGATCCAGCCGGCAGACAGGTCGCGCTCGGTGCGCGGGGCCTTGCCGGCGCGCGCCGCGCCAGCCTTTGTCAGCGCCGAGAACGAGGCCTTGACGCCGCGCGCCATCGGCACGAACAGCGTCGCCAGCGTCCAGATGGCGCCCACGCCGATCACGCCGGCGCCGATGAAACGCACCTGCGACGACCACAGCCCGGTGGCGAACTTGGCCAGCGTCATGCCGGCGGGCATCTCGGCCATCGAGGTCAGGATCGGCACCGCGATGCCCCACGAGATCACCAGCCCGGTCAGCATGGCCAGGCCGGCCACGATGCCGATCAGGTAGCCGGCGCCGAGCAGCGCCAGCGAAAAACCCATCGGCAGCCGGAACACCGCGCCGCCCAGCGCGAACCAGCCGCTGACGCCTTCGCCCAGCACCCGCAGGCCGCTGGCGGCGAAGCTGACCGCCGCCGCGACCACGCCGCCGCTGACGATGTCGCCCATGCCGGTGGCGGCCGGCTTGGCCGGCGCCCGGCCCGCCTCTTCGGCCGCTTCCTGGGCGCGCTCGGCGCTGCCAACCCGCAGGATCTCGGCCGCGGCCACGCCTTCCGGATACGGCAGGTCGCTCTGCACCACCATCACGTGGCGCAGCGGAATCGTGAACATCACGCCCAGCATGCCGCCGGCCGCGCAGATGCCCAGGGTCTGCCAGAACGGAAAGCCCTGCCAGTGGCCCATCATGACCAGGGCCGGCAGGATGAAGATGATGGAGGACAGCGTGCCGGCCGCCGAGGCCTGCGTCTGCACCATGTTGTTCTCGAGGATGTTGGCGTCCTTGAATAGCCGCAACACCGACATGGAAATGACCGCCGCCGGGATCGCCGACGAAAAGGTCAGGCCGACCTTGAGCCCCAGGAACACATTGGAGGCGGTGAAGATGATGGTGATGACCGCGCCCAGCAGCACGCCGCGGAACGTCAGTTCCGGTAGCGTGACCTCTGCCGGGACGGTGGTGGGTTGAGTCATTGAAGTCTCCCTTTACTGGCCGGGGTCGACCCGCCGCGGGAGCGGGACGGCCACGGCCTTCAGGGCGTTTACGCCCTGTTGGTTGCCGGTTTGTTTTTTCTGAAGCGCGAATTCTAGCGCCTCGGCGTCCAGCAGGTGGTCACCACCGGTAAGCGGCCCTTGGCGGCAGATCCTGCCGCCCACCCTGAAATCGGCAAACGATTATGCTGAAAACCTGGATTTCCTCCTGGCATTTTGATTACCCATGCCCCAGGGACAGGACTAGCATGGCGCTTACAAGGAGACAAAACCATCATGTGCGACGCCAGCCATTCCCCCGCCGGGACAGACCCCCGGCATGACGCCGATCCCGCCGAAACCGCCGAATGGCGCGACGGCCTGCAGTCCCTGGTCGAGGCCTCGGGCGCCGACCGGGCGGGCTATGTGCTGGACAACCTGCTGGGGCATGCCGCCACGCTGGGGCTGCGCGCCAACAGCCAGACGCGCACCGCCTACCTGAACACCATTCCCGCCGACCAGGAGCCGCCCTTCCCCGGCAACCTGGCGGTCGAGGAACGCATTGCCCGCATCAACCGCTGGAACGCGCTGGCCATGGTGGTGCGCGCCAACCAGGCCCATGGCGAGCTGGGCGGACACATCGCCAGCTACGCCTCGGCCGCCGACCTGTTCGAGGTCGGCTTCAACCATTTCTTCCGCGCCGCCGGCGCCGACGGCCCGGGCGACCTGGTCTACATGCAGCCGCACTCGGCGCCCGGCGTCTACGCCCGCGCCTACCTGGAGGGTTTCCTCAGCGACGACGACCTGGCCCACTTCCGCCAGGAAATCACCGCCACCGCGCGCGGCCTGCGCGGCCTGTCGTCGTACCCGCATCCGTGGCTGATGCCGGATTTCTGGCAGTTCCCGACCGGCTCGATGGGCATCGGCCCGATCAACGCGATCTACCAGGCGCGCTTCATGCGCTACCTGGAACACCGCTCGCTGGTGCCGGGCGCCGACCGCAAGGTCTGGGGCATCTTCGGCGACGGCGAGATGGACGAGCCCGAATCGATCGCCGCGCTGACCCTGGCCGCGCGCGAGAAACTCGACAACCTGGTGTTCGTGGTCAACTGCAACCTGCAGCGCCTGGACGGCCCGGTGCGCGGCAACGGCCGCATCATCGACGAGCTGGAAACGCTGTACGCCGGCGCCGGCTGGAACGTCATCAAGCTGGTCTGGGGCAGCGACTGGGACGCCCTGCTGCGCCGTGACACCAACGGCGCCCTGGCGCGCGCCTTCGCCAACACGGTGGACGGCCAGTTCCAGACCTTCGCCGCCAACGACGGCGCCTTCAACCGCGCGCACTTCTTCAACCAGAATCCCGAGCTGGCGGCGCTGGTGGCCGACTGGACTGACGAGGCCATCGACCGCCTGCACCGCGGTGGCCACGACATGGTCAAGATCCATGCCGCGTACCACCGCGCCGCGCATCATCGCGGCCAGCCCACCGTGATCCTGGCGCAGACCAAGAAGGGCTTCGGCATGGGCACGGCCGGCCAGGGCAAGATGACCACCCACCAGCAGAAGAAGCTGGACGACGAGGCGCTGCTGGCGTTCCGCGACCGCTTCGCGCTGCCGATTTCCGACGCCGACTGTCTGGCGCTCAAGTTCTACCGCCCCGCCGAAGACAGCGCCGAGCTGCGCCACCTGCAGGCGCGCCGCGCCGCGCTCGGCGGCCACATTCCGCGCCGCCAGACGCAGGCGCCGCGCCTGGCGCCGCCGGCGGTCGAGCAATGGGCGCGCTTCGCGCTCAGCGCCGACGGCAAGGAAATGTCGTCCACCATGGCCATCGTGCGCATGCTGACAGCGCTGCTGAAGGACCCGCAGGTCGGCCCGCGCATCGTGCCGATCGTGGCCGACGAAGCGCGCACCTTCGGCATGGCCAACCTGTTCCGCCAGATCGGCATCTACTCGGCGCAGGGCCAGCTGTACGAACCCGAGGACATCGGCTCGGTGCTGTACTACCGCGAGGCGCGCGACGGCCAGATCCTGGAAGAAGGCATCACCGAAGCCGGCGCGATCTCGTCGTGGACGGCGGCCGGCACCAGCTACTCGGTCAATGGCCTGCCGATGCTGCCCTTCTATATCTATTACTCGATGTTCGGCTTCCAGCGCATCGGCGACCTGATCTGGGCCGCGGCCGACCAGCGCACGCGCGGCTTTCTCATCGGCGCCACGTCCGGCCGCACCACGCTGGGCGGCGAAGGCCTGCAGCACCAGGACGGCTCCAGCCACATCATGGCCGCGGCCGTGCCCAACTGCCGCGCCTACGATCCGGCCTACGCCTACGAAGTCGCGGTGATCGTCGAGTACGGCATGCGCCGCATGCTGGACGAGCAGCGCGACGAGTTCTTCTACCTGACCGTCACCAACGAGAACCTGGCGCAGCCCGACCTGCCGCAGGACGGCGCGGCGGCCGAAGGCATCCTGCGCGGCATGTACCGCCTGCGCCCGGCGCGCCAGCAGGCCGCGGTGCGCCTGCTGGGCGCCGGCCCCATGCTGCGCGAAGCGGAAATGGCCGCCGAGCGGCTGCACGCGGAATACGACGTGGATGCCGAGGTCTGGAGCGTGACCAGCTTCTCCGAACTGGCGCGCGACGGCCGCGAGGCCGAACGCGCCCGCGCGCTCGGCCTGGCCACCGCGCCGGACGCGGACTGGGTGCGCGCCTGCCTCGGCGGCAGCGACGCGCCGGTGGTGGCCGCGACCGACTACGTGCGCGCCGTGCCCGAACAGATCCGCGCCTGGGTGCCCGCGCCCTACCGCACGCTGGGCACCGACGGCTTCGGCCGCAGCGACACCCGCGCCCGCCTGCGCGACTTCTTCGAAGTCAGCGCCGACTGGATCGTGCTGCACGCGCTGGACAGCCTGGGCCTGCAGGCGCAGGCCGACACGCTGCGCCAGAAACTCGGGGCCACGACCCGCGCCACGCCGCCCTGGGCGCAATAACGCGCTGAAAGCAAAGGAAAAAGCCCCGAACGCCGGGGCTTTTTCCTTTTGCGTGCCGGAGGCGCGAAAGTGCGCCGGCTTGATCAAAATCGGACGATCGCTGCAGTGCAGCAACCAATTCGCGCCGCTTTCTGTTGAAATACGGGTGTTCCCTAAGCATTTCCCAAAGAATACGGCGGGCCGCGAGCCCGCTTTTTGCTTTCCGTTTTTTACCTACAGTTAGCGCCGAAAAGGCTATATCCCATGGACGAAACCCTCACCAAGCTGGCGTTGGATTACCACGCCTATCCCACCCCCGGCAAAATCTCGGTCACCCCGACCAAGACCCTCGCCAACCAGGACGACCTGTCGCTGGCGTACTCGCCCGGCGTGGCCGCCGCGTGCATGGCCATCTTCGACCAGGGCGACGACGCCGCCTCCAAGTACACCTCGCGCGGCAACCTGGTGGGCGCGATCACCAACGGCACCGCCGTGCTGGGCCTGGGCAACATCGGTCCGCTGGCCGCCAAGCCGGTCATGGAAGGCAAGGGCTGCCTGTTCAAGAAGTTCGCCGGCATCGACGTGTTCGATATCGAACTGGCCGAGAACGACCCCGACAAGCTGGTCGACATCATCGCCGCGCTCGAGCCCACGCTCGGCGGCGTCAACCTCGAGGACATCAAGGCGCCCGAGTGCTTCTACATCGAGAAGAAGCTGCGCGAGCGCATGAAGATCCCCGTCTTCCACGACGACCAGCACGGCACCGCCATCATCTCGTCGGCCGCCATCCTGAACGGCCTGAAGGTCGTGGGCAAGGACATCGGCACGGTCAAGCTGGCCTGCTCGGGCGCCGGCGCCGCCGCCATCGCCTGCCTGGACCTGCTGGTGCACCTGGGCGTCAAGCGCGAGAACATCTACGTGGTGGATTCGCGCGGCGTGATCTGGGAAGGCCGCGATGAAAACATGGAAGCCAACAAGAAGCGCTACGCGCAGAAGACCGACGCGCGCACGCTGGCCGACGTGGTCAACGGCGCCGACGTGTTCCTGGGCTGCTCGACCGCCGGCGTGCTGACCGCCGACATGGTCAAGACCATGGCCGACCGTCCGCTGATCCTGGCGCTGGCCAACCCGGAACCGGAAATCCGCCCGGAAATCGCCAAGGCCGCCCGCCCCGACTGCATCATCGCCACCGGCCGTTCGGACTACCCGAACCAGGTCAACAACGTGCTGTGCTTCCCCTTCATCTTCCGCGGCGCCATGGATGCCGGCGCCTCGCGCATCACCGAGGAAATGAAGCTGGCGTGCGTCAAGGCCATCGCCGAACTGGCGGAAGCCGAACAGAACGACGAAGTGGCCCGCGCCTACGCCGGCCAGGAACTGTCGTTCGGTCCCGACTACATCATCCCGAAGCCGTTCGACCCGCGCCTGATCGTCCAGATCGCCCCGGCCGTGGCCCAGGCCGCCGCCGACTCCGGCGTGGCCGCCCGTCCGATCGAGGACATCGAGGCCTACCGCCAGAAGCTGATGGGCTTCGTCTACCACTCGGGCCAGCTGATGCGCCCGCTGTTCGCCCAGGCCAAGAAGGCGCCCAAGCGCGTCATCTACGCCGACGGCGAAGACGAGCGCGTGCTGCGCGCGGTGCAGACCGTGGCCGACGAAAAGCTGGCGTTCCCGATCCTGATCGGCCGCCCGTCCGTGATCGAGATGCGCATCAAGAAGTTCGGCCTGCGCCTGGTCGCCGGCCAGCACTTCGAGATCGTCGATCCCGAAGACGACAGCCGCTTCAACGAAACCTGGAACGCGTACTACCAGCTCAAGGGCCGCGAGGGCGTGACCCCGGCCATCGCCAAGGCGATGATCCGCAAGCACAACACGCTGATCGGCGCGATGCTGCTGCGCCGTGGCGACGCCGACGCGCTGCTGTGCGGCGTGGCCAGCAAGTACGACAACCAGCTCAAGTACATCGACGAGATCATCGGCAGGAAGGAAGGCCAGACCTACGCCGCCCTGAACGTGCTGATGCTGCCCGACCAGACGCTGTTCGTCACCGACACCCACGTCAACGAGAACCCGTCGGCCGAGGAAGTCGCCAACATCACCATCCAGGCCGCCGACGAGATGCTGCGTTTCGGCGTGGTGCCCAAGATCGCCCTGCTGTCGCACTCGAACTTCGGCAGCCGCGTCACGGAATCGTCGCGCAAGATGGCCGCCGCGCGCCAGCTGGTGCAGGACCGCGCGCCCGACCTGGAAGTGGACGGCGAAATGCACGCCGACGCCGCCCTGTCGGAAAAGATCCGCGTGCAGGCCTACCCGGACAGCACCCTGAAGGGTCCGGCCAACCTGCTGGTCATGCCGACGCTGGACACCGGCAACATCACGTACAACATGCTGAAGATGACCGGCAGCAATGGCGTCGCGATGGGCCCGATCCTGCTGGGTGCCGCGCGTCCGGTGCACATCCTGACGACCAGCGCCACCGTGCGCCGCATCGTCAACATGACCGCCCTGGCCGTGGTCGATGCGCAGCAGGAAGCCGCCGAGGCCGCCAAGAAGCGCCGTTGATCGCATTGCGCTGATCGGCACGCAAGGGACGCCCCACGGGGCGTCCTTTTTTTTGTGCGGCTTGATGGCGCGATAGTGCGTGGCGACGGGCGAATGGTAAAAACGGGGCAGAGACTCCCCTCGACCCCTTCCCTACCGGAGCCCGACCCTATGTTGCTCGACGCCTTCCTGGCCTGGTTTCACTTCCTGGCCATCTTCGTGCTGGTGGTGGTGCTGACCGCCGAAGCAGTGCTGCTGCGCCCCGACCTGACGCCGGCCACGCTCAAGCGCCTGGTGGTCTATGACCGCCTCTATCTGCTCAGCGCGATCCTGGTGCTGGTCACCGGCGTGCTGCGCCTGACCCTGGGCGTCAAGGGCGCCGCGTTCTACATGGGCAACCCGTGGTTCCACGCCAAGGTCACGCTGTTCGTCATCATCGGCCTCTGTTCGGCCCCGCCCACGCTGGCCTTCCTGCGCTGGGCGAAACAGGCGCGCCAGCAGCCCGCCTTCGTGCCGGACGCCGCGCAGATCAAGCGCGCGCGCCGCTGGGTGATGATCGAATCGCACCTGTTCATCTTCCTGCCGCTGTTCGCCGTGCTGATGGCGCGCGGCATCGGCGCGTAACGCGCGCCGCGACCCGCGCGGCCCGCCCGGCTCAGGGACAGCGCGCGCGGGTCGGCTGGGGCGCGTCGTCGCCCACGATGATGGTGGCGAAGTGGAACACGCCCACGGCGTCGTTCTTGACCACGTCGATGACCTCGCCCGACAGCGTCTGCCTCACCGACATGCCCTCGGGCACGTCGGCCTGGCCGTCGCGCCTGGCGACGTCGCCATTCCACGGACTCAGCACCAGCACGCCCGGGAACGGCTCGCGGCCATCGCCGCGGCCGCGCCGCATGGTCTGGACCTGCGTGCCGGCGGCGTAGCGGACGCCGCCAAAGGTCGTCGGGCAGGCCAATTCGGCATCGCTGACACGCAGCAGGCGCCGCTCGCCATCGAGGTAGAGCCGGGGCTCGCTCAACGGCAATCCGAACACCTTGACCGCCACCGGATCCTTGACCTCGATGCGCCATTGGTCCGGGTCGCGCGAGCCATCGGTATAGACGGTGCCGCCCGATCCATACACGATGGAGCCGGGCGCAAGATCGAGCGCATCGACCCGGTTGCCCGGGCCCAGCACGCACGTGTTCAGCGCCTTCATGGCGCCATCCTGCATCACGTCGAACTCGATGTCCTGGGTGGCGTCGCACTGCCAGCCCTGCACCGCCTGGCTGCCGGCGCCCCGCAGCAGGACGGTGCGCGGATGCCGGCCGCGCAGCGCGTAGGTCTCGCTGTCGTACTCGGCGTCGAGATAGCGCCGCGCGCTCGTCGCCTGCACGCCGTACATGGCCACCGGCCGCGGGAACTCGGCCTCGACGTAGGTCTCCAGTTGCCCCTCGTCCTGCAGCTTCAGGCGCGTGCCGGCCGGCATGGCAATGCCGCCCACCGTGGTCGTCGCCGCGAGGGTGACATTGCGGGCGGCCTCGGCGCGATCGCCTTCGCGCTCCACCTGCCAGATCACCGCCTGGACCCAGGCATAGAAGGCAAAGGGAACCGCCAGCACCACGAACAGCAGGCTGGAGGTCTTCCAGTACTTGCGCACCGTGCGGCGCGCGCCGCCACTGGCGACCAGCACCAGCGCCCAGCCAAGCAGGATAAGCCCCGCCAGGAAGCCCAGGGAAACGAAGATATAGAAGCCCGCGGAGGGCAGTGCTATCGGAATCATGGCAAGGATGATAAACGCCAAAGCGCCCGGCCGCGACGGCGCGCTCGACGGCGGCGCGAGCGGGCAACAAAAAACCGCCCGAAGGCGGTTTCTTGTTCAAGCCAGGCAGCGTATCAACGCTTGTCCATCGGGGGCACGTCGCGCGTGACCGAACCGGTGAACAGCTGGCGCGGACGGCCGATCTTGTAATCGGGATCCGACAGCATTTCGTTCCACTGGGCGATCCAGCCCACCGTGCGGGCCAGCGCGAAGATGGCCGTAAACAGCGAGGTCGGGATGCCGATGGCGCGCTGGACGATACCCGAGTAGAAGTCCACGTTCGGGTACAGCTTGCGCTGCACGAAGTAAGGATCCGACAGGGCGATGCGTTCCAGTTCCATGGCCAGCTTGAACAGCGGGTCGTTTTCCAGGCCCAGGGCCGAGAGCACTTCCTTGCACGTTTCCTGCATCAGCTTGGCGCGCGGGTCGTAGTTCTTGTAGACGCGGTGGCCAAAGCCCATCAGGCGCACGCCCGAGTTCTTGTCCTTGACCTTCTCCATGAACTCGCCGACCTTGGCGATGCCGCCGTTGGCTTGCAGCTCTTCCAGCATCTGCAGGCAAGCTTCGTTGGCGCCGCCGTGAGCCGGGCCCCACAGGCAAGCCACGCCGGCCGAAATGGCGGCGAACGGGTTGGTGCCCGACGAACCGCACAGGCGGACCGTGGAGGTCGAGGCGTTCTGCTCGTGGTCGGCGTGCAGGATGAAGATGCGGTCGAGCGCGCGCTCGACGACTTCGTTGACCTTGTAGTCTTCGCACGGCGTGGCGAACATCATGCGCAGGAAGTTGCCCGTGTAGGACAGGTCGTTCTGCGGGTAGATGAACGGTTGGCCTTGCGAGTACTTGTACGCCATCGCGACCAGCGTCGGCATCTTGGCGATCAGGCGGATGGCCGAGATGTGACGGTGTTGCGGGTTCGTGATGTCGGTCGAGTCGTGGTAGAACGCCGACAGCGCGCCCACCAGGCCCGTCAGGACGGCCATCGGGTGGGCGTCGCGACGGAAACCGCGCAGGAAGAAGTGCAGCTGTTCGTTGACCATCGTGTGATGGGTCACTTGCGAATCGAAGTCGGCCTTCTGTTCCTGGTTCGGCAGTTCGCCGTTCAGGATCAGGTAGCAGATGTCCATGAAGTCGCAATTGACGGCCAGTTGCTCGATCGGGTAGCCGCGGTACAGCAGCTCGCCCTTGTCGCCGTCGATGTAGGTGATGCCCGATTCGCAGGCGGCGGTCGACATGAAGCCGGGGTCAAACGTGAACATGCCCGTCTGGCCGTACAGCTTGCGGATGTCGATCACATCCGGACCGACCGTACCCTTGTAAACAGGGAACTCAATGGGTGCGCTGCCGTCCGAGAAGGACAGAGTGGCTTTTTTGTCAGACAGGTTCATGTTTTTTCCTCTCAATTAATCAGAGCGACCGCATCTGGCCGATGATGCCGCGGAGTCGGGGCGTGTCGAGTTCGCCCTCGAGTTCCTTGCGGGCCAGCAGCAGGTCGAGAAGATCGTTGTCTCCCAACTCGAAGAGCTGCGTCAATGCCGTCACGTCATCGTCGGTAAGCTCGGCTTCGTGGGCGTCGAGATACCGGGTGATGATCAAGTCGTTTTCGAGCAGGCCCCGGCGCGCCCGCCAACGCAGACGCGCCCGTTCCAGTTCAGTAAGCCTGCTCATCATTACACCTTAAATACACCAAACCACTAGACCGTCCGACGGACCATCAGTTCCTTGATCTTGCCAATGGCCTTGGTCGGGTTCAGCCCCTTGGGACAGACGTCGACGCAGTTCATGATGGTATGGCAACGGAACAGGCGGTACGGGTCTTCCAGGTTGTCCAGACGCTCGCCGGTGGCTTCGTCGCGGCTGTCGGCGATGAAGCGGTAGGCTTGCAGCAGGCCGGCGGGGCCGACGAACTTGTCCGGATTCCACCAGAAGGACGGGCAGGAAGTGGAACAGCACGCGCACAGGATGCACTCGTACAGGCCGTCCAGCTCTTCGCGCGCCTCGGGCGACTGCAGGCGCTCTTTCTCGGGTGGCGGCGTGTCGTTGATGAGGTACGGGCGGATCGAGTGGTACTGGTTGAAGAAGTGCGTCATGTCCACGATCAGGTCGCGGATCACGGGCAGGCCCGGCAGCGGGCGCAGCACGATCGGTTCCTTCAGCTCGCGCAGGTTCGTCGTGCAGGCCAGGCCGTTCTTGCCGTTGATGTTCATGGCGTCCGAACCGCACACGCCTTCACGGCACGAGCGGCGCAGGGCCAGGCTGTCATCGACGTCGTTCTTGATGCGCACCAGCGCATCAAGCAGCATCTTGTCGGTGGGCTGGAGTTCGACTTCCAGCTTCTGCATGTACGGGCGCTCGTCCTTGTCCGGATCGTAGCGGTAGATTTCGAACTTGACGATTCTCTTGGTGCTCATAGTAGGCTCTATCCGGACTTAGAAGGTACGCGCCTTGGGCGGGAAGGACTCGACCGTCAGCGGCTTCATCTGCACAGGCTTGTAATCCAGGCGGCTGCCTTCGGAGTACCACAGGGTGTGCTTGAGCCAGTTCTCGTCGTCGCGGGTCGGGTGGTCGTCCAGCGCATGGGCGCCGCGGCTTTCGGTGCGGTTGGCGGCCGACTTGATCGTGGCGCGGGCCACTTCGGTCATGTTGGCCAGTTCCAGCGCCTCGACGCGCGCGGTGTTGAACACCTTGGACTTGTCCTTGAAGTAGATGTTGTCGGCTTGCTTGGCCAGGTCTTCGATCTGGGTCACACCTTCGTTCAGCAGCTCCAGCGTGCGGAACACGCCGCAGTGGCGCTGCATCGAGAAGCGGATGGCGTTGCCGATGTCCTGGGTCTTCTCGCCCGAGGTGCGCGATTCCAGCTTGTTGACGCGATCCAGCGAGAATTCGACGGCCTGCTGCGGCACGGGCTGGTGCGCGTGCTGGCGTTCCGGATGCGAATTGACGATGTGGTTGCCGGTGGCGCGGCCGAACACGATCAGGTCCAGCAGCGAGTTGGTGCCCAGGCGGTTGGCGCCGTGCACCGACACCGCGGCGCATTCGCCGATGGCGTACAGGCCGTTGACGATCTTGTTCTCGCCGTTTTCGCGCGTCAGCACCTGGCCGTGGTAGTTGGCCGGGATGCCGCCCATCTGGTAGTGGATGGTCGGAACGACGGGGATCGGTTCCTTGATCGGGTCGACGTTGCCGAACTTGATGGCGATTTCGCGGATCGAGGGCAGGCGCTTGTTGATGACGTCGGCGCCGAGGTGATCGAGCTTGAGCACCACGTAGCTGCCGTCCGGACCGCAACCGCGGCCTTCCTTGATTTCCTGGTCCATCGAGCGCGACACGAAGTCACGCGGGGCCAGATCCTTCAGCGTGGGCGCGTAGCGCTCCATGAAGCGTTCGCCATCCTTGTTCAGCAGGATGCCGCCTTCGCCGCGCACGCCTTCGGTGATCAGCACGCCGGCGCCGGCCACGCCGGTCGGGTGGAATTGCCAGAATTCCATGTCCTGCAGCGGGATGCCCGCGCGGGCGGCCATGCCCAGGCCGTCACCGGTGTTGATGAAGGCGTTGGTGGAAGCGGCCCAGATACGGCCGGCGCCGCCGGTGGCCAGCACCGTGGTCTTGGCTTCCAGGATGTAGATCTCGCCGGTTTCCATTTCGAGGGCGGTCACGCCCACGACGTCGCCAGCTTCGTTGCGCAGCAGGTCCAGCGCCATCCATTCGACGAAGAACTGGGTGCGGGCGGCAACGTTGCGCTGGTACAGGGTGTGCAGCAGCGCGTGACCGGTGCGGTCGGCAGCGGCACAGGCGCGCTGGACCGGCTTTTCACCGAAGTTGGCGGTGTGGCCGCCGAACGGACGCTGGTAGATGGTGCCATCGGGGTTGCGGTCGAACGGCATGCCGAAGTGCTCGAGCTCGTACACGGCGTTCGGGGCTTCGTGGCACATGAATTCGATGGCGTCCTGGTCGCCCAGCCAGTCCGAACCCTTGACGGTGTCGTACATGTGCCAGTACCAGTTGTCTTCGCTCATGTTGCCCAGCGAGGCGCTCACGCCGCCTTGCGCGGCCACGGTGTGCGAACGCGTGGGGAACACCTTGGACAGCACTGCAACGGACAGGCCCGCTTGGGACAGTTGCAGCGAACAACGCATGCCGGCTCCGCCGGCGCCAACGACCACCACATCAAACTGGCGGCGCGGCAAGGATTTCAGGACAGAGACCACGGCTTAGATGCTCCAGAGGATTTGCGCGAAGTAAACGACCGTACCGATCAACCAGAGGATCGTCAGCACTTGCAGCAGCAGGCGCAGGCCCGCCGGCTTGACGTAGTCCATCCAGATGTCGCGCACGCCAATCCAGGCATGCCAGGCCAACGCAAAGAAGGCAAGGGAGGCCAGGATCTGGCCAACCGGAATGAAGCCCACGTAGAAATTGAACAGCTTGACCCAGTGTTCGTACGTGAAGGCGGGCATCGTCAGGATGCCGATGAGCAGCACCAGCGTGTACACGGCCATGATGACGGCGGTGATGCGCTGGATGATGAAGTCCATGACGCCGTAATGGGCGCCGACGACCAGGCGCTTGGGTCCGTAGTTTTTAGCGGCGGCCATTTACAGCACTCCGAACAGTTTGAGACCGAACACCAGCGTCAGCGCCAGGCTGACACCGAAGACCACGCCGGCGCTTTTCTTGGCCGACAGCTTGTCGATACCCAGGTGCAGGTCCAGCAGCAGGTAGCGGATGCCAGCACAGAAGTGGTGCAGGTAGCCCCAGATCAGGACCAGGAAGACAAGCTTGACGATCGGGTTGGCCGCGATGGAAGCGATCCATGCGAACGACTGCGGCGCGGCCACGCTCGCTGCGAACAGCGGAACGATGACCAAGGGCAAACAGAGGAACAGCAATATGCCGCTGATGCGGTGCAGGATGGACAGCTTGCCGGCCAGGGGCAGGCGATAGGAGAACGCAACTTGGGCAAGCCCAATATTGCGAAACTGCGGACGTGGCTTGGCAGCGGTGTCGGACATGACGGCCTCGGTGTTTCGGAACTAGGGAATCGTGACGGCGCTAATGCCGTGGCCCTTGCGGGCAAACACGGTATTTTCGCCCAGAGATCGGGTTGGTATCAAATCGTAGATAAAAAGCTCATCAATTCAGACTATTGCGGTAGTGGTAGCGATCGGTCAAGTACAAGCCCCGCCGAATTTCCATGGGGCGGTCACCATACGTGTACGACACGCGATCCACCTGCAACAACGGCGCGCCGGCGGCAACATTAAGCAGCGTACAGACTTCGGCCGGCGCCGCCACGGCGCGCAGCTTTTCGTCCGCGCGCACCATGCTCACGCCGAACTCGGATTCAAACAGGCCATAGAGCGGCGCCTTGTTGGCGGTCAGCAGCTCCTGGGTGAGGCCGCGGAAGATCGATCCGGGCAGCCAGATGTCGTCCAGCACGGTGGGCACCTGCCCCATGCACAGCAGCCGGCGGATCGAGATCACGGTTTCGCCGGCGCGCAGGTCGAGCGCGCGCGCGATCTCGGCCGGCGCGCGCAGGCGGCGGCACTCGAGGATGCGGCTTTCCGCCCGCACGGCCTCGCCCTCTTCATCGGGGGCCAGGCGCAGGAAACGGTAGCGCACGCGGGCTTCATGGTGGGTGGCGACGAAGGTGCCCTTGCCCTGGCGACGCAGCAGCAAGTGTTCGGCGGCCAGCTCATCGACCGCCTTGCGCACCGTGCCCTGGCTCACCTGGAAACGGGCGGCCAGATCGATTTCGCTGGGGATGAGTTCGCCGGGCTTCCATTCGCCGCGGTCCAGGCTCTGCACGAGCAGGTCCTTGATCTGGCGGTACAGCGGACTGAAAGCGGCCCCCTCGCCCGTCGGACGGGCGGCGCGTGTGCGTAGGGGAGTTTCGGGCCGGGGGTCTGCCATGGATCGTCTTGGAAGTGTCATGTTCATCCGGAGAATGGAAAGGCAGCGCAAACGATGCGGTTTCCATTCGCATGCGCTGCTGCGTTGCCGGTGTTCTGGCCTGATACAGGCGCGCAGCCGGCGGTGCTGCGGCGCATTCGAACAAACGCTCTATTGTGGCATATCGGGGGTGGCGCTGTCCAACGTCTTATGTCTTATATAAGATATAAGATCAATTGACGCACCCGTAAATTAGTTCTAGGATTTCTGTCTGTCCGGCAACCTGTCCGCCCCTCGCGCGCGGACGGTCTTCGCCGCTCAACAGATTACACTGATTGGTGAGATTTTTTTCTCGCCACACCATTACGGAGAACGTCCATGTCTAAGCCTGCCTTGCGTGTCGCCGTCACCGGCGCCGCCGGCCAAATCGGTTACGCCCTGCTGTTCCGCATCGCCTCCGGCGAAATGCTGGGCAAAGATCAGCCCGTCATTCTGCAACTGCTCGAAATCCCCGACGAGAAAGCGCAAAAGGCCCTGAAGGGCGTCATCATGGAACTGGATGACTGCGCCTTCCCGCTGCTGCAGGAAGTCACCGCCCACAGCGATCCGCGCACGGCGTTCAAGGACGCGGACGTGGCCCTGCTGGTCGGCGCCCGCCCGCGCGGCCCCGGCATGGAACGCAAGGACCTGCTGTCGGTCAACGCCCAGATCTTCACGGCGCAGGGCAAGGCCCTGAACGACGTCGCCAGCCGCAACGTCAAGGTCCTGGTGGTCGGCAACCCGGCCAACACCAACGCCTACATCGCCATGAAGTCGGCGCCGGACCTGCCGGCCAAGAACTTCACCGCCATGCTGCGCCTGGACCACAACCGCGCCCTGTCGCAACTGGCCGCCAAGTCGGGCAAGGCCGTGGCCGACATCGAGAAGCTGGTCGTGTGGGGCAACCACTCGCCCACCATGTACCCCGACTTCCGCTTCGCCACCGTCGGCGGCGAATCGCTGTCCAAGCTGATCAACGACGACGCCTGGAACCGCGACACGTTCATCCCCACCGTGGGCAAGCGCGGCGCCGCCATCATCGAGGCCCGTGGCCTGTCGTCGGCCGCCTCGGCCGCCAACGCCGCCATCGACCACGTGCGTGACTGGGTCCTGGGCAGCAACGGCAAGTGGGTCACCATGGGCATCCCGTCGGATGGCTCCTACGGCATCCCCGAAGGCATCATCTACGGCGTGCCGGTCACGACCGAAAACGGCGAATACAAGCGCGTCGAAGGCCTGGAAATCGACGCCTTCTCGCGTGAGCGCCTGGGCTTCACGCTGAAAGAGCTCCTCGAAGAGCGCGACGGCGTCAAGGACCTGCTGAAGTAAGCAGTCATCAAGCAGAATTGGGCCCGTTGACGCGGGCCCAATTCGCAAGCGGACGGCGCATCGACAGAGGCGCCATCCGCGGAACGCAAACCTGTCTCTTTGCGCCCGCGCAATGAATTGTCGCGAAGGGGACAGATTTACGTTCCGCGACCGCGGTAAGGTCGTGGCCAGGCGCCGGAACCCGATCCGGCACGGCCACACTCGCCGCGGGCCCGCAGACCCAGCCATCCCAGCCGGGGCAACGTCACGACACCCGGCCCTCTATAACGGAGACCCCTCATGTCCAGACCCGAATCCGCCGGCGCCCAGTTCCGCCGCGCGCTCGCCGAAGAAAGCCCGCTGCAGATCATCGGCGCCATCAACGCCAACCACGCCCTGCTGGCCAAGCGCGCCGGCTACCGCGCCATCTATCTCTCGGGCGGCGGCGTGGCGGCGGGTTCGCTGGGCCTGCCCGACCTGGGCATCAACACCATGGACGACGTGCTGACGGACGTGCGCCGCATCACCGACGTCTGCGACGTGCCGCTGCTGGTCGACATCGACACCGGCTTCGGTCCGTCGGCGTTCAACATCGCCCGCACCGTCAAGAGCCTGATCAAGTTCGGCGCCGCCGCCTGCCACATCGAGGACCAGGTCGGCGCCAAGCGCTGCGGCCACCGTCCGGGCAAGGAAATCGTCAGCACCGAGGAAATGGCCGACCGCGTCAAGGCCGCGGCCGACGCCCGCACCGACAGCGACTTCTACCTGATCGCGCGCACCGACGCCATCGCCTCGCACGGGGTGGACGCCGCCATCGAGCGCGCCCTGGCCTGCGTCGAAGCCGGCGCCGACGCCATCTTCGCCGAAGCCGCCTACGACCTGCCGACCTACGACCGCTTCGTCAAGGCCGTCAACGTGCCGGTGCTGGCCAACATCACCGAATTCGGCAAGACGCCGCTGTTCTCGGTGGAAGAGCTCAAGAGCGTGGGCGTGGGCATGGTGCTCTACCCGCTGTCGGCCTTCCGCGCCATGAACAAGGCCGCCGAGGCCGTCTACACCGCGATCCGCCGCGACGGCCACCAGAAGAACGTGGTCGACCTGATGCAGACGCGCGAGGAACTGTACGACCGCATCGGCTACCACGAATTCGAATCGCGCCTGGACGCCCTGTTCCAGAAGGGCAAGGCCTGAGCGCTTGCCACCGTATCCGGCGCCACGGCGAACCCGCGGCGCCACGCTTCCCCCATTGCATTGCATCGACCACCGCGAAAGGAAAGGAGTAGAGACATGAGCACGGCTCCCAAGAAGCAAGCAGCCAAGACGGACGCCACCCCGGATGCCAAGCCCGAAGAAAAGGCCGGCTTCAAGCCCAAGAAATCGGTCGCGCTGTCCGGCGTGGTCGCCGGCAACACCGCGCTGTGTACGGTCGGCCGCAGCGGCAATGACCTGCACTACCGCGGCTACGACATCCTGGACATCGCCCATACCAGCGAGTTCGAGGAAATCGCCCACCTGCTGGTGCACGGCAAGCTGCCCAACAAGGCCGAACTGAAGGCCTACAAGGAAAAGCTGCGCTCGCTGCGCGGCCTGCCGGTGCAACTGCAGGACGCGCTCGAAGCGCTGCCCGCCGCCAGCCACCCGATGGACGTGATGCGCACGGCCGTCTCGGTGCTCGGCTGCGTGCTGCCCGAGAAGGACGACCACAACCTGCCCGGCGCGCGCGACATCGCCGACCGCCTGATGGCCAACCTGGGCTCGGCCCTGCTCTACTGGTACCACTACAGCCACAACGGCCGCGTGATCGACGTGCAGACCGACGATGACAGCATCGGCGGCCACTTCCTGCACCTGCTGCATGGCGAGAAGCCCAGCGACGAGTGGGTCAAGGCGATGCACATCTCGCTGAACCTGTACGCCGAGCACGAGTTCAACGCCTCGACCTTCACCGCCCGCGTCATCGCCGGCACCGGGTCGGACATGTTCTCGGCCATCACCGGCGCCATCGGCGCGCTGCGCGGCCCCAAGCATGGCGGCGCCAACGAGGTCGCCTTCGACGTGCAGAAGCGCTACGAGACGCCCGACGAAGCCGAGGCCGACATCCGCCGCCGCGTCGAGGCCAAGGAAGTCATCATCGGCTTCGGCCACCCGGTCTACACCGTGTCCGACCCGCGCAACAAGGTCATCAAGGAAGTGGCCAAGAAGCTGTCCAAGAAGGCCGGCAGCACCAAGATGTTCGACATCGCCGAACGCCTTGAGACGGTCATGTGGGACATCAAGAAGATGTTCCCCAACCTGGACTGGTTCTCGGCCGTCAGCTACCACATGATGGGCGTGCCCACCGCCATGTTCACTCCGCTGTTCGTGATCGCGCGCACGGCGGGCTGGTCGGCCCACATCATCGAGCAGCGCGTCGACAACAAGATCATCCGCCCGACCGCCAACTACGTCGGTCCGGAAGATCAGAAGTTCGTGCCGATCGACAAGCGCAAGTAAGACGACGACATGGGCCTGCCGACGCCATTCCCCGCGCCGCGCGGGCCCAGTGCCGCCTGTAAACACTCAGGAGAGGTACCAAATGTCTGCCCCGATCTCCAACGTCCGTCCCGAGCCCGACCAGGTCCTGGTCGATATCGCCGACTACGTACTGAACTATGAAATCCAGAGCGGCCTGGCCTACGAGACCGCTCGCAACTGCCTGATCGACACCCTCGGCTGCGGCCTGGAAGCGCTGGAATATCCGGCGTGCCGCAAGCTGCTGGGCCCCGTCGTCCCCGGCACCGTCGTCCCGCACGGCGCCAAGGTGCCCGGCACCCAATTCCAGCTGGACCCCGTGCAGGCCGCGTTCAACATCGGCGCGATGATCCGCTGGCTCGATTTCAACGACACCTGGCTGGCCGCCGAATGGGGCCACCCGTCCGACAACCTGGGCGGCATCCTCGCCACCGCCGACTGGCTGTCGCGCACCGCCGTCGCCGCCGGCAAGCCGCCGCTGACCATGCGCGCCGTGCTGACCGGCATGATCAAGGCGCACGAGATCCAGGGCTGCATCGCGCTGGAAAACTCCTTCAACAAGGTCGGCCTGGACCACGTGGTGCTGGTCAAGGTGGCATCCACCGCCGTGGTGGCGCAGATGCTGGGCCTCACCCGCGACGAAGTCATCAACGCCGTCTCGCTGGCCTGGGTCGACGGCCAGAGCCTGCGCACCTATCGCCACGCCCCCAACACCGGCAGCCGCAAGAGCTGGGCCGCCGGCGACGCCACCAGCCGCGCCGTGCGCCTGGCGCTGATCGCCCGCACCGGCGAGATGGGCTACCCCTCGGTGCTGTCGGCCAAGACCTGGGGCTTCTACGACGTGCTGTTCAAGGGCCAGCCGCTCAGGTTCCAGCGCCCCTACGGCAGCTACGTCATGGAAAACGTGCTGTTCAAGATCTCGTTCCCGGCCGAGTTCCACTCGCAGACCGCGGTCGAGTGCGCCATGCAGCTCCATGACCGCCTCAAGTCCCTGGGCAAGTCCACCGACGACATCGCCAGCATCACCATCCGCACCCACGAGGCGTGCATCCGCATCATCGACAAGAAGGGCCCGCTGAACAACCCCGCCGACCGCGACCACTGCATCCAGTACATGGTCGCCGTCCCGCTCCTGTTCGGCCGCCTCACCGCCGCCGACTACGAGGACGACGTCGCCGCCGACCCGCGCATCGACGCCCTGCGCGACAAGATCACCTGCGTCGAGGACCCGGCCTACACCCGCGACTACCACGACCCCGACAAGCGCTCCATCGCCAACGCCCTCACCGTCAGGTTCACCGATGGCACCCAGCTCGACGAGGTCGTCTGCGAATACCCCATCGGCCACAAGCGCCGCCGCGCCGACGGCATCCCCCTGCTCGAAGCCAAGTTCCGCACCAACCTCGCCCGCATCTTCCCCGCCCGCCAACAGCCCCGCATCCTGGAAGCCTCGCTGGACCAGAAAAAGCTGGAAACGATGCCGGTCCACGAGTACATCGACTTGTATGTGATCTGAGGCGACGAACTACTCACGGCCCCGTGACGGCAAAACCGTCCGGGGCC